>NZ_RZRW01000867.1:0-1736 GCF_003998745.1 Mesorhizobium sp. M7A.F.Ca.US.014.04.1.1
GATTCAGGGCGTGACCGTGCAGGCGGCCAATGACGGCTGCATCATCATCGCCGAAGGCATGTCGGGATCCGAAGACAATTTTGCCGTGCAGATGACCGAACGCGCCCGCCAGATCGGCCTCAAGACGTCGACTTTCGTCAATTCGACCGGCCTGCCGGCGGATGGCCAGCAGACGACCGTGCGCGAGCTGGCGCAGCTCGCCCTGCACCTGTGGCGCGATTATCCGGATTTCTATCGCTATTATGCCCAAAAGGATTTCACCTGGAACAAGATCTCACAGAGGAACCGCAATCCGCTGCTGGCGATGGACATCGGCGCCGACGGCCTGGCGGTCGGGGCGAGCGAGGCAGCCGGCTTCGGCATCGTCGGTTCGCTCAGCCACAATGGTACCCGCGTGATCGCGGCGATGAGCGGGCTGGCCTCGGACAAGGAGCGCGCCGAGGAAGCGCGAAAGCTGCTCGACTGGGGTGTCCGCTCCTTCGAGAAGACCGAAATTTTCGCCAGGGACGAGGTGGTTGGAGAAGCCCAGGTTTTCGGCGGCGCCAAATCCGGGGTGACGCTGAAGGCAAAGGGACCGATCGACATCTTCCTGCCGATCACCAACCGCGACAAGCTGACGGCCAGGATCGTCTATGACGGCCCGGTTGCAGCACCGGTGGAGGAGGGGCAGCCGGTGGGTGCGCTGCGCGTCTGGATCGGCGATACGCTGAGCCAGGAGACGCCGCTTTTCGCTGCCGAATCGATCGGCGTCGGCACGCTGCCGCAGCGCGCGCTCGATGCCGTCAAGGAACTGGTGATCGGCTGGCTGCGCTAACGCATGTCGCTCAAAACCAGCCATGGTTTTGGGGAACGGCATGCATAAGGGCAAAAAATCGACGGCATGGACGTTTGGCCCAACGCGGACTATCTAGAGCGCTACAATCCCATTCAGCCATGGACAAGAAGGCCTCGCGGTTGGCACGCGGTTTTTTCATCACCTTCGAAGGCGGCGAGGGGGCAGGCAAGTCGACGCAGATCGAGCGGCTGGCCAGGAAGATGCGCGCCAAGAAATACGACGTGCTGCTTACCCGCGAACCCGGCGGCTCGCCGGGCGCCGAAGCGGTCAGGCATGTGCTGCTGTCGGGCGCAGCCGAACCGTTCGGGCCGAAGATGGAAGCGCTGCTGTTCGCCGCCGCGCGGTCCGATCATGTCGAGCAGGTGATCCGGCCGGCGGTCGAGCGTGGCTCCATCGTGCTTTGCGACCGCTTCCTCGATTCCTCACGCGTCTATCAGGGCGTCACCGGCGGCATCGATCCGGCGTTCATGGATGCGCTGGAACAGGTCGCCATCAACGGCATGATGCCGGACATGACGCTGATCTTCGACATCGACCCAGCGGAAGGCCTGAGGCGCGCAACGCTGCGGCGCGGCGCCGAGGCAGTCGCCGACCGTTTCGAAAAGGAGACGCTGGCGATCCACCAGGCCCGCCGCGAGGCGTTTCTGGCGATCGCCAAGGCCGAGCCGGAGCGCTGCATCGTCGTCGACGCAGCCGCCGAGCCCGACGCGGTTGAGAACGTCGTCACCGCGGCAGTGTTCGCGGCGCTGGCGGCGAGAGCGCCGGCACGCGACAGGCAGGCGACGCCGGCATGATCTTCGAGCGCATCGCACCCGAGCAGCACGACACGCTCGACGGCGTGCCGGAGCCCTCCGAAACGCCCCTTCTGGTCGGGCACGGACAGGCTGCAGGCGTGCTTACC
>NZ_RZRW01000868.1:0-1735 GCF_003998745.1 Mesorhizobium sp. M7A.F.Ca.US.014.04.1.1
GCCTTCGACCTGGGCCGATCGAGCCTTCCGTGACCGGACGCCATCGATCCTCGGCCATGAGCTCGCAGGTGTGGTCACTGCGCTCGGCTACGGCACCACGGGACTGTCAATCGGTCAGCGCGTATTCGGCCTCGCCGACTGGCATCGCGACGGGACCCTCGCTGAGTATGTCGCCATGGAGGCACGCAATCTCGCGCCGCTGCCCGGCGACGTTGACTTCACGGTGGGTGCGAGCCTGCCGATCTCCGGCCTGACCGCGTGGCAGGGGCTGTTCCAGCATGGCCGCCTTCAGGCGGGGCAAAGCGTGCTCGCGCACGGCGCGGCCGGTGCCGTCGGTTCGATGGTGACGCAGCTTGCAAGGGAGGCCGGGGCCTATGTCATCGGCAGCGGACGCGCCGCCGACCGCCAGAAGGCGCTCGACTTCGGCGCGAATGAGTTCGTCGATCTCGACAACGACAAACTGGAGGAGGTTGGCGGCGTCGACCTGGTGTTCGACGTCATCGGCGGCGATATCCAGAAGCGGTCCGCGGCCCTGATCCGGGCCGGAGGAACGCTTGTGACAGTCGTTGGACCGACGGATATTCGACCTGCAGATGGCCTGGCGATTGACTTCGTCGTCGAGGCTGATCGCGGCCAGCTTTGGGAGATCGTTCAGCGGATCCGGGACGGACGACTGCGGACGAATATCGGCAAGGTCTCCAGCCTTGAAGATGCCGTCGCCACCTTCAATTCGACCGAGCGGCGTGCGGGAAAGACGGTCATCCGCGTTCGGCCGTGAGGACTCGGGGGAGAGAGGGCAGTTCCTCTCCTTGAAAGCCTAAGGTCCGCGGCAAATGCCGCAGCGTCAGATGTGATTGCATCTTGGGAGTTCGAGTTCGCTAGCCTCTGCCTGCAGCAATCCCGGTAGCTGGCGAGATTTTGATCCAATACTGCGTTGTTTGTTGAATCTGAAGCCTGGAGGCAAAGACCCAGGCTTAGCGGCGAGAGACGATTAAACATTGATCGATAGCTTTAGACCTTGCTTTGCCGTCGCGTGGTATATGCGCGTAGGCTAATGTCCGTCGGGAGTAGAAACATGCTGAGAATTGTTGGGCGGTTCGCGCGTTCCCATGACGGTTCGATGGCCCCGTTGTTTGTTTTCATGCTGGCGCCCATCATCACCGCCATCGGGTTCTCGGTCGACTATACCAGGGCGGTCCAGACCCGGTCCAACGAGCAGCAGGCGCTGGATGCCGCGGTCCTATCGATCACCGGTATGGACACAACCTCAACGTTGGCGCAGCGCCAGACTATGCTGCAGGATACCTTCATCGCCAACCATGGCCTGGGTACCCCGACACTGAACAGCTTTGTGGTTTCCGCCAATGGCACCGCCACCGCGCAGGCCATGGCAAGTTACTCCATGCCCCCTGTGCCCTTTCCTTGTCCCTTCCTCCCTGTGAAAAAGCGGCCGAGCGAGGCTCGGTCAGATGGGAGGTGATCCAGCCGCTCTGAGGGCTGCTCGTACATTACCGGTTTCAGCCAAAACTGGCGGCCCGCAGCACTCGCGCGCAGGGCGACAAAAAACACCGGTGAGGCCAACTTCCTTTTCGACAAGAAAGCTTTCAGGGTCGTTGAGACCACGGAGGTTTCGCCTGATGGCCTTCCTGTTGCTGTTTTGGGGAAACACCCCTTTGCCGGCCGCTACGCGGGAACCGGCGACATGCCGATTTCCAAGGCGATGGAGGAGTACCGC
>NZ_RZRW01000869.1:0-1734 GCF_003998745.1 Mesorhizobium sp. M7A.F.Ca.US.014.04.1.1
CCGATGCCGTGGCCTTCATTACCGGAGGCAAGGTTCCGCCCGCGGCAGGGCTGGCGGCCGGATACATGTCGCCCAAGTGCTGGAGGGTTGGCGGCACGGCAGGCACGGAACAGGAATTTGAAGCGCGTCGCGCGACCGTCTTGGCGCGTCACACTTGCGAATTGCCAAATTGCCGCAGGGGGCATGCCGGTTCGGGCATGTTTAAATCGATTGAATATATAGCGGTATCAGCTAGCATGGGCTGGGAGGAGCGATGAAAGCCGGTATGATCATGGCAACCGCACGAGAGGCATCATGACGAGCGCGATGACATCCGAACCCCTTCCTCCACTGCTCGAAAATCCTGATCCCAAGACACTCGCACGTGAAGTCTTGGTGGCCCTCAAATACCGGGTCGGCAAGGATACCGCCGTTGCGACCCAGTACGACTGGCTGACCGCCTCGATCAAGGTCGTGCGCGACCGGATCGTCGATCGCTGGATGCAGGCGACGAAGGAGGCGTACGATCAGAAGGAAAAACGCGTCTATTATCTGTCTCTGGAGTTCCTCATCGGCCGCCTGATGCGCGACGCCTTCTCCAATCTCGGCCTGATGGACAACATGCGCGAGGCCCTGTCGTCCCTGGGCGTCGATCTCGATCTCATCGCCGCACTCGAGCCGGATGCCGCACTTGGCAATGGCGGCCTCGGGCGGCTTGCGGCCTGCTTCATGGAAAGCATGGCGACCGTCGACATTCCCGCGCATGGCTACGGCATCCGCTATGCCAACGGCATGTTCCGCCAGGAGATTCACGACGGCTGGCAGGTCGAATTGCCTGAAACCTGGCTCGATCACGGCAACCCGTGGGAATTCGAACGCCGTGAGCGCTCGTTCGAGGTCGGTTTCGGCGGTTCGGTGGAATCGATCACCTCCAAGGACGGACGCCTCGAACGCCATGTCTGGAAGCCGACCGAGCATGTGCTGGCCGTCGCCTATGATACGCCCGTCGTCGGCTGGCGGGCCAACCGCGTCAACACGCTGCGGCTCTGGTCGGGCATGCCGGTCGATCCGATCCTGCTCGACAAGTTCAATGCCGGCGACCACATCGGCGCGCTCGCCGAAAGCAACAAGGCCGATGCCTTGTCGCGCGTGCTCTATCCCGCCGATTCCCACAAGGCCGGGCAGGAACTGCGGCTTCGGCAGGAATATTTCTTCTCCACCGCATCGCTGCAGGACATCGTTCAGCGCCATCTCAGCCAATATGGCGACCTGAAGTCCTTGCCCGACAAGGCTGCGATCCACCTGAACGACACCCATCCGGCCATCGCTGTGCCGGAGTTGATGCGCCTGTTGATGGACGTCCACGGCATGGACTTCGATCAGGCCTGGGACATCACCCAGCGCACCTTCGGCTACACCAACCACACGCTGCTGCCCGAGGCACTGGAAAGCTGGCCGGTGCCGCTGTTCGAGCGGCTTTTGCCGCGCCACATGCAGATCGTCTATGCCATCAACGCTGAAGTGCTTCTGGAGGCGCGTGCGTCCAACCAGTTCTCGGACGAGCAGATCGGCCGCATCTCGCTGATCCAGGAAAATGGCGACCGCCGGGTGCGCATGGGCAATCTGGCCTTTGTCGGTTCGCACTCGATCAACGGCGTTTCGGCGCTTCACACCGACCTGATGAAGGAGACGGTGTTCGCCGATCTGCACAAGCTCTATCCCGATCGCATCAACAACAAGACCAACGGCATCACG
>NZ_RZRW01000087.1:0-14495 GCF_003998745.1 Mesorhizobium sp. M7A.F.Ca.US.014.04.1.1
CCTCTGAGCTTTGAATTTCCTTCTGCGGTTCCTTCTGAAACGTTCTCTCTAAATGCCCCTCGGTTTTCCGTTGGGGTAGTCCCTTGGCTTTTCGTGGGGGTAGCCCCTTGGTGTTCCGTGGGGGTCACCTTCCTGCCCCCTCGGTTTTCCGTGGGAGTTGCCCCCACACTTTTCCGTGGGAGTGCCTTTTGCGACACTGGTGGGTCGGACGGTTCCCAGTCGAGGTTGAGAGTAATGCGCATACCTTTGGCATTGCCGGGGGAGTGCTCTACCGTGATGAAACCCTCGGCCTCTAACCACTGGATATGCCCTCGGGCTTGCGTTTCCTTCGGCCCGCTCGCCTGCATTATCTGCCTGTAGGTGAGCCAGCACGTGCTCACGCCCCAGTTCACGGTTTTGTCGATGATGATCAGGATCGTGTCTCGCGTGCCCACCGGTATGTAGTGACGCCAGACGCGGATGTATTGCCGCATGATGCCCTGTTGGGAAATCGTGCGAGACAATGGCCAATTCTCCGGCCTGTAGTGGCTGTGCATCCGCCATTCCTTTTGGTCCGGCTGCTGCACTGGCTCTGTCGTGTCGATGTCTGGGGGATTGTTGGTGTTGTCCGCGTCGGTGGTGGCATCGGCGGATTGAGGGCGTGAATAGGCTAGGTGAGGGGACATTTGGTCTATTCCTTGGTCTGAGAGGGGCGGCACCGCCATCCGACCAAGGAAAAATGCGGCACCGCCCCTGTTGACAGTCCACGCGGCGCAGCGTGAACCAGCGCACCCCATATCTACCATGAGCGTGGTCAAATCGACAGTGCTTCTGAAGTGTAATCGGCAGGAAAAGTTTGCAACAAGTTGCAAAATCAAAGCAATGTGTTGACGAAGACTTCGTATGGCAGTGCGAAAGCTTCTGGGCCAGACGTGCGCTCGTGTTGCTATTCGGGCGAACTGTGCCAGACTCCCGGTCGTGGTCAAAACGGGCGTGAATTTTCATGGACATCATTTTTCCGGTCGCGGCGCTTTGGGTAGCCGGGGGCGTTCTCTTCCTTCAGGGCATCGTCACCAATCGCGACGCCAGCCCGGCAGTGGCGGCGAACTCTCGCGCCGTGGTCGACGATCTCTTGCGGCTCCGGCCGGCCGCGTTGGTCGCGGCGGCGCTCTTCTTGGTTGCCTGGCCCGCCATCTGGATCGGTGCGCATATCGTGCGCCGCTGAGTTTGCACCCGGTTTCAAAAAAGTTGCCCAAGCCATGCTGCATTCTTCGACCATAGCCGACGATCACGGGTCCATGCTGGCCCGGCTCAAAGCCGCCCACGCGTTCGTTGCGTCGCTTGTGGTCGAAGATGCGATCTATGCGCCGATCTTCACGCGGCTAGAGGCGGAAATCGCGGCCGAAGAGGCGAGGGGAGACCCCATCGCCCGGGCGCGGGCAATCGTCGCTGCTCAAAGGGCGAAGCTCTGAAGGATGTCGCGCTTGTGCGCCAACGTCGCGCCTTCGCCGTAGCGTTCCCTGCCCAGCGCATGGCCGAACAGGTCGCGCCGGATACGCTCATCTACCTTGGCGGCAATCATCCGGTCTTCAAAAGAATGCCGCAGGCTGTAGAGAACATGTTCCGGTGTCTCTAACAGGTCGTGTTCCCGAAGGTACTTGTTCACCGTGTCGCTGATCTTGTCCTTGAAACGATAGGTCGGAAAGCCTTGCGGGCAGTGCTTGAAGGCTTCGAGCGACACGCCTACCAGCGGAATGACACGCTCGCTCACCTTGTTCTTTAGCTGCCGGCCTTCCGGCTCAATGCTGATATATGGCACGTCAACATCCAGGCGGATGTGGTGCGGCATGAGCCCGGCCGCTTCGCCGGGGCGATAGCCGGTGTTGATCATGCCAAGCAGGATGCACCGGGCTTCCGTGTTCAAGCTGTCCAGCGCGCCGGGGGCAAGCAGCTTGGTCTTGATCCAGTCGACCGAGAAAGGCGGGCGGGTCCGCTCCTTGTCGGCTTTGAAGGTGAGGCCGTCCAGCGGCAGGACCAGCCCTAGCCGCTTCATCTTGACCACGGTGCGAAGGATATTGCCGATGTGCTGGAAATCCTTGTTAGCAGTGTCGGGCTTGGCATCGCCGGCCGCTATCCGCTCCATCCATGTTTCGCGGAAGTCGAGCATGTCGTCTCCGGTGATCTCTGAAAGCTCCTTGTCGCCGATCTCTTCAATCAAGTTGGCGATGGCACGTTTGCGGGGGTGCTCCCAGCGGCGAAGCTGATCCTCGCTCTTGCCTATCGTGTCCTGCTTGGCAAAGCCCCAATACAACTCCAGTGCCTTGCTGATTTTGATCCCCGGTTCGGGAGCGCCGCCCAGCACGGCGCGCGCCTCGATCTTGGCAGCATCGCCATTGAGCTTCAGGGCGGACTCGACACGTTCGAGCAGCTTTTCGCGGGGGAGTTGGGCGATGCGATCAGCGGGCAGGTAGTTGTAGCCGCGCACGGCGGCCAGTTCCTTCGCCGCTGCAAACCGTCGCTCGGCATCGTCGGTTGCGCCGGCAAGGGTAGCTTCCCAGCCCTCGACCATATGCGCCCATGCGGTTGGAGCCTTCTGTCGCGCAACCGTTTCGGAGTCCGTGTGAAGGCTGATCCAGATTTGAGTGCGCGGCTCGATTGCAGCATAGCGCTTAGGCACTCGGCGGACGATGTGGAAGGTCTTATTGCGGCGCTTGACGTTCATACCGCTACCATGCGCGCTGCGCCTGTGTATGGCAATATGTGCAGCAGGATGTTTAGCAAAATTCCGCGTGCCGATTGATCACCTGACGCTGTCGGCGCGGATTATTCAATTAAACCAAAGCGTTGGAAAGTCTGGCAATGCGCTGAAAGCACAGAAATTGGCTCCCCGGGCCGGATTCGAACCAGCGACCAACCGGTTAACAGCCGGTTGCTCTACCACTGAGCTACCGGGGAACGGAGGCTCTTATGTGAGTGGCGCAGCCTATAGCTGCCCTTTTCGGCTTTGCAAAGAAGCTTTTCACATTTTTCCGAGGCTTTTTCGCATAGGCCTTTCTCGCAATCGTCGAAGGATGCCCTCATATTAGCCGTCTTGGCAGGGATATGGAACCGAAAGCGCGGCGGCGGCTTTGGTTTGAGCATGCTTGCGAACGATCGAAACGGGTCAATCTTTCGAGACGATGACAGCACAAGACAACCAGATGCCGGCGCGCAAAATCTCTGTTTTCGGGCGCGAGTTCAAAATGCCGCGCTCGCGCGGGCTCAGAATCACGATCGGCATCCTGCTGACCATCGGTGGCATCCTCGGTTTCCTGCCGATCCTCGGCTTCTGGATGGTTCCGCTCGGATTGCTGGTGCTGTCCTATGAATTCGCCATGGTCCGCCGTCACCGGCGTCGCTTTGTCGTCTGGTGGGAACGGCGTCGCCGGCCCGATTGACCGCCGATAGCGCAAGGTGGTGTTTCAGTGGGCGGCCTGCTCTTCCAGTGCCTCACGGATCTGCTTGAGAACAGCCGCGGCCGAGGCAAGCCTTGCCCTGTCATGCGGCGACAGGATGCGTTTCTTCTCCCATCAGGCTATGCTTAACTGTCCGCTAATAAAGCGGTCCGATGATTTGCCGGACGCCGTCCGGACTGACGCGAGGAAACCGTTCGGAATGCAAGGTGGCCGCTTGACGGCATTTTCGCCGCAACCTATTGGAACCGGGTGGAACGCCGGGAGCAATGAGGCCTCGTGGCGGAGTGGTTACGCAGAGGACTGCAAATCCTTGCACCCCGGTTCGATTCCGGGCGAGGCCTCCAATGCCCGGGCCCCCGCGCGGCAGCGCAGGGGCCTGAAGTTCCTGACACAATGGACCGCGGTTCTGGCGCGGCAAGCGGACTGGTTGGGACATGAGCGCTGATTTCTCCGAACTACGCGTCAAGATGGTCGACGGCCAGGTCCGCACCACAGATGTGACCAGCGCGCCGCTACTCGATGCAATGCTTGTCGTCCCAAGAGAGATGTTTGTCGGCGCCGCCCAGCGCGATCTCGCCTATATCGACGAGGACATCCGCATTGCAGCCGGCGCGGACGGTTCGCGCTACCTGATGGAAGCGTCGCCGTTGGCCAAGCTTATCCAGCTGGCCGAGATCAACCCGACCGATTCGGTGCTCGATGTCGGTTGCGGAACGGGCTACGCCTCGGCCATCCTGTCGCGGCTGGCCGGGTCCGTAGTGGCGCTCGAAAACGATTCGGCGCTGGCGGAAACCGCCAGATCGACGCTTTCGTCGCTTGGCTGCGGCAATGTGACCGTCGTCCAGGGCGCGTTGCCGCAGGGGCATGCCGCCAAGGCGCCTTATGATGTTATCTTTATCGGTGGCAGTGTCGCGGAAGTGCCGGCCCCGTTGCTCGACCAGCTTGCCGAAGGCGGCCGACTCGTCGCCGTCGAAGGGCAGGGCAATTCCGGCGTGGCCCGTCTCTTTTTCAAGGCCGGGGGGGTTGTAACCGGAAGACGTGCATTTAATGCGGCAATTAAGCCACTACCGGGGTTTGAACGCATTCGTGCTTTCGAATTCTGAATGATTTGGCCTTGCAGCAGAGGCTTTGTCATGGTCGCTTGCATTTGAACGATCGCTGCTGATGCCAAACTGGGGGCACTTTGGGGGTGAGCAGCAGGGAACACGAACACGCGGCGCCGGCTGATCTATGAGAGAAGCAGGCGCGGCGCGGTTCCCATGGAAAACGAATGAGGGTTTAACCGTGCCGTCTTTACGCAAGTCACTTTTCACCGCCGTCCTCGTTTCGGCGACCATGCTGTCCCCACTGGCCGCTTCAGCCGAAACCATCTCCGGCGCGCTTGCAAAGGCCTACCAGTACAATTCTTCACTGAATTCGGCCCGTGCCGGCGTTCGCGTCACCGACGAGGGTGTCGCCATCGCCAAGTCGGGCTACCGCCCGGTTGTCACCGGCTCGGCGGATATCGATTATTCGAGCAGCCATCTCAACGGCACCAATTCAAGCGTGCGGCTGACCACCGGCAATTTTGGCGTTCAGATCAACCAGACGCTGTTCGACGGCTTTCAGACCAGGAACAATGTCGCTGCCGCCGAAGCGCAGGTCCGGGCCTCGGTCGAAAGCCTGCGCAACACTGAAGAGGGCATCCTGTTCAGCGCGGCGCAAGCGTATATGAACGTGATTCGCGACCGGCAGGTCGCCGTGCTGACCGAGCAGAACCTGCAGTTCCTGACCGAAACGGCGCGCGCGGCGCGTTCGCGCTTCGAAGTTGGCGAAGGCACGCGCACCGATGTCGCCCAGGCCGACGCTTCGCGCGCCGCCGCGGTGGCGTCGCTGAGTGCTGCCCGGGCGCAGGCGCTGGCAAGTGCGGCGCTCTATCGCCAGATCGTTGGCGACGAGCCGGGCAAACTCAAGGGCGCTTCGCCGGTGGCAAAGCTGTTGCCGTCGAGCCTCGCCGCCGCCGTCGGGGTGGCCTCGAACGAGCATCCGGCCATCCTTGCCACGCAGCATCTGGTCGATGCCGCGGCGTTTTCGGTGAAGTCGGCCGAAGGTGCGCTGTTGCCGCAGCTGTCGGCTTCCGCCGGCGTTTCGAGCGCCTATCGCAATACCTCGCCTTTGCCGGGTGTCGGTTCGCAGGATGGCACGACCAATTCGGCCAGTGTCGGGGCAACGCTGACCATCCCGATCTATTCGGGTGGCCGCACCTCGGCGATCGTGCGCCAGGACAAGGAATCGCTCAGCCAGGCCCGCATCCAGGTCGATGTCAGCCGCGACCAGGTGCGCCAGGCCGTCACCGCCGCCTGGACCGAGTACACCGCCGCGCAGCAGCAGCTGACGGCCAACAGGCAAGTGATCGAAGCCGCGAAGCTGGCACTGAACGGTGTCATCGAAGAGCGCAATGTCGGCCAGCGCACCACGCTCGACGTCCTCAATGCGCAGGCGACGGTCATCACCGCCCAGATCAACCAGGCCGGTTACGAACACGATGTGGTGGTGGCGAGCTACGCCATCCTGCAGGCGACCGGCCGTCTGTCCGTCGACCGCCTTGGCTTGCAGGTAGCGAAATACAAGCCTGAAGAGCACTACAACGCGGTCAAGGACAAGTGGTACGGACTGCGCACGCCGGACGGCCGCTGAGGCGTTCGGCCTGAACTGGCCGTGTTCCCTGCTTGAGCAGGATCTTTCGCGCTGCGGCTCTCGGGTTCAGATGGCGCTAATCTGTTGAAATCCCACAAGTCCCCAGATTGGGGATTCTCGTGCGGCGATCCGTCGGTTACGCTGTGGCCATGATTCGATCCGGCTCTGCCGGAGCGGAAAACCCAACAGGGGTCACAAGGGCGGCGGATGTGACGATGGCAACGGCAAGCAGCGCACAGCGCGAACCTTCCATGGAAGAGATACTGGCTTCCATCAGGCGGATCATCGAGGACAGCGACGGCGGCCGCAAGCAGCCGGGCGACGCCGATGAGCTGAGCCAGGATCTGGAGCGCGCGTCGAGCGCCTATGCAGCCCCCGACGTGGAAGCTTTTCGTGCCGACCTGCATGCCGCCCCCGAGGGCAGGAAGCCTGTCACGCTGGCGGAAGTCCAGTCACAGCTGCCGCCGGCCGAGCCGGTGGTGGCGCGCATGGAAACGCCGGTGCGCCCCGATCCCAGCCCGGCAAGGCCATCGATGACACTCGCCGAGGTCAGCGCCCGCGTTGCAGCGGAGCCAATCACGGCTGAAGCGCCAATATCGCGTCCTGTCGCCGACGCTTCCATCGCCGATTGGCGTCGCGAGATCGCCGCGGTTGGCGAGCAGGCCAGGGCGGTGTCGGACCGGAGCGAGGCACGCAAGACGGCTGCCCAGCCGTCCGTGGAGGCTCCAGGGGATGAACCGGCCGCGAAACCGGCTACCGAGCCGTCTCGTCCGGATGCAAGCGTGGTGCGGCCGGTGGCGGCCAGCGACGCGCCGCGTCCGGCGATCGTTTCCGAGCACACCGGCCGTCAGGTCGCGGCTGCCTTTGGCGAGCTTTCCGACGCGTTTGCCAGCCGCAGCAAGAAGACATTCGACGAGATGGCCGAAGAGATGCTGCGGCCGATGCTGCAGGATTGGCTCGACAACAATCTGCCGACACTGGTCGAAAGGCTGGTGCGCGAGGAGATCGAGCGCGTGGCGCGCGGGGCGCAGTAGTTCCCCATGCCGATTGCCCAGAGGAAACGGCGCCTTCGTGGCGCCGTTTCTTTTGGTGAAGTCGTTGTCGGCAGGACGACGGATCGCGTTCCGTTGAAATGACTGAGGCCGCGCCTATCTGGTTGTGAGGGTCCGAGACAGCCCTTGCGGTTGACTTGGCCAAAACCTTCCGATTTACACCGGACCAGCAAACTCCCGACAGCGCGGACCATTTTCCCATGCTTGAAAAGACCTACGACGCCAAAACCGTCGAGCCGAAGATCGCCAAAGTCTGGGAAGAGGCCGACGCGTTTCGCGCCGGTGCCGGGGCCGAGGAGGGGGCGGAGGCCTTCACCATCGTCATCCCGCCGCCGAACGTCACCGGCTCGCTGCATATGGGACACGCGCTCAACAACACGCTGCAGGATATATTGGTGCGCTTCGAGCGCATGCGCGGCAAGAACGTCCTGTGGCAGCCGGGCATGGACCATGCCGGCATTGCCACGCAGATGGTGGTCGAGCGGCAGCTGATGGAAAAGCAGATCCATCGCCGCGACCTGACCCGCGAACAGTTCATCGAGAAAGTGTGGGAGTGGAAGGCCGAATCCGGCGGTGCCATCTTCAACCAGCTGAAGCGGCTCGGCGCCTCGGCCGACTGGTCACGCGAACGCTTCACCATGGACGAAGGCCTGTCCAAGGCGGTGCTCGAAGTGTTCGTCACGCTCTACAAGGAAGGGCTGATCTACAAGGACAAGCGTCTTGTGAACTGGGACCCCAAGCTGCTCACCGCGATCTCCGATCTCGAGGTCGAGCAGCAGGAGGTCAATGGCAATCTCTGGCACTTCCGCTACCCCGTCGAAGGCAAGGTCTTCGACCCGGAAAACCCGAAAACCTTCATCACCGTGGCGACGACGCGCCCGGAGACGATGCTGGGCGATACGGCCGTCGCGGTGCATCCCGACGACGAGCGCTTCCGGCATCTGGTCGGCAAGAACATCGTCCTGCCGATCGTCGGCCGCAGGATTCCCGTGGTGGCGGATGAGTATTCCGATCCGGAAAAAGGTTCGGGCGCGGTCAAGATCACGCCGGCGCACGACTTCAACGATTTCGAGGTCGGCAAGCGCCACAAGCTGCCGGCGATCAATATCCTGACCACGGAGGCGGCGGTAAGTCTCAGGGACAATGAGGATTTCCTTGCCGGCCTCGAGGTGACGCCGGAGCGCCAGGCGGTCTGGGACGAACTCGACGGCCTCGATCGCTTCGTCGCGCGTAAGAAGATCGTCGAGCTGATGGAAGAGGGCGGCTTCCTCGAAAAGGTCGAGCCGCATCGCCATGCGGTGCCGCATGGCGATCGCGGAGGCGTGCCGATCGAGCCGTTCCTGACCGAGCAATGGTATGCCAATGCGGCGGAGCTGGCCAAACCGGCAATCGCTTCAGTGCGCGAAGGTCGCACGAACTTCGTGCCGAAGAACTGGGAAAAGACCTATTTCGACTGGATGGAGAACATCCAGCCCTGGTGCATCTCGCGCCAGCTCTGGTGGGGCCACCAGATTCCGGCCTGGTACGGGCCGGATGGGCGCGTCTTCGTCGAGAAGACCGAGGAAGAGGCGCTGAGCGCCGCGATCGAATTCTATCTGGCGCTGGAAGGACCGTGGAAGGCCTGGGTCGAGGACAAGCTGGAGAACTTCAAGCCGGGCGAGATCCTGACCCGCGACGAGGACGTGCTGGACACCTGGTTCTCGTCGGCGCTGTGGCCGTTCTCGACGCTGGGTTGGCCTGATGAGACTCCCGAGCTGAAGACCTACTACCAGACCGACGTGCTGGTGACAGGCTTCGATATCATCTTCTTCTGGGTCGCCCGCATGATGATGATGGGCCTGCACTTCATGGACGAGGAGCCGTTCCACACCGTCTATGTCCATGCGCTGGTGCGCGACAAGAACGGCGCCAAGATGTCGAAGTCGAAAGGCAACGTCATCGATCCGCTCGACCTGATCGACGAATACGGCGCCGATGCGCTGCGCTTCACCCTGACGGTGATGGCGGCACAAGGCCGCGACGTGAAGCTCGATCCGGCGCGCATCGCCGGCTATCGCAATTTCGGCACCAAGCTGTGGAACGCGACGCGTTTTGCCGAGATGAACGAGGTCGCGCGCAATGACGATTTCTGGCTGAACGACGCCAAGCTGGCGGTCAACCGCTGGATCCTCACCGAGCTGACGCGGGCGGCGCGCGAGATCACCGACGGCATCACCTCATACCGCTTCAACGAGGCGGCGGGCGCCGCCTACCGCTTCGTCTGGAACCTGTTCTGCGACTGGTACCTGGAACTGCTGAAGCCGGTGTTCATGGGAACCGACGAGGCGGCCAAAGCCGAAAGCCGAGCCTGCGTCGCCTTCGTGCTCGACGAGATCTACAAGCTGCTGCATCCGATGATGCCGTTCATGACCGAGGAACTGTGGGCGCAGACCGCTGGCGAAGGCAAGCAACGCCCCTCGCTGCTGTGCCATGCCACGTGGCCGTCACCGGACTTCGAAGACGCCGAGGCTGCAGCCGACATCAATTGGCTGGTCGACCTCGTCTCCGGCATCCGCTCCGTGCGTTCGGAGATGAACGTGCCGCCGGCAGCCATCGCACCGCTCGTCGTGGTCGGCGCCAACGATGTGACACGCGAGCGCCTCGTTCGCGAGGAGTCGGCGATCAAGCGGCTGGCGCGGGTCGGCGACATCTCGCTTGCCGATATCGCGCCCAAGGGTTCGGCGCAGATCGTGCTCAACGAGGCGACGATCTGCCTGCCGCTTGGCAGCCTGATCGACCTCGCCGCCGAGGCTGCACGGTTGCAGAAGGAACTGGCCAAGGTGACCGAGGAGATCGCGCGCCTGCACAAGAAACTGTCGAACGAGAGGTTCGTGGCCAGCGCGCCGGCCGAGATCGTCGATGCCGAGCGTGAAAAGCTCGCCGAATACCGCGATGCACAGGACAAGCTGTCGATCGCGCTGGCCAGGGTTCGCGACGCCGGCTGAGGGTAGATTCGGGAGACTTTAGACCCCTCTAAAATGCTGGTTTTCCGCCTGGAAAATCAGCATTCCGTTGCGTTAATATTGACGTAAACGGAAGTTTTAGCCCCATTGTTGCCATAATGTAACAATGGGGCTCCTGGAGCCCAAAAAAGGCCTGTTTTCGAGCCTTTTTGGATGGTTCTCCCTGTTTTTTGAGAGCCGCTCAGCCTTCACAGACCATTTTTCGGCCTTGCCGCACCCGGTTGCATTTCCTCGAAAATGCGGCTGGCCAGTGTGTACATGTACGCCCGCGAATTCGTTGTTGCACCGTTAACCTGAATTGGTTCTAGCTTGGTGCACTCGAATTCGGGGAGGACATTTCATGACTATTCTGCGACTGAAGGCGCTGCTGGGGGCGGGCTGCTTTTCGCTGGCTTTGATCGGGACGGCGATGAATCCGGCACATGCCGGCGGCCTGGAGCGTGGCGGCTACGATATCGATCTGCTGTTCGATCCGGCTCCGTTCGCGACCGAAGCGGAAGCGACCTATGTGATGCCGGACCGCAAGTACGAGAATGCGCGCGGTCCAGGCGGAGCCGATCTCGGCTTGGGCACCTCGGCCGACGGAGCCGAGGGCTATTGGGTTCCGCGCGTGGGAATGAAGGTCCAGGTCGTGCAAGGCGTGGATTGTATGGTCGATTATTCGCAGCCCTGGGGCGCGCATACCGCACCTGGCATGTGGAATGGTGCGCTTTCCAATACGGAAACCGATATCAAGAGCAACAACTACGCTGGTACATGCTCTTATAAATTTGATGCGGGCAAGGGCCAACTTCGTTTTATCGGCGGGCTGTTTTACCAAGACATCTCGGGATTCAAAGAAAGCTTGGTAAACGTACTCCCAGCATTGACAGGCCGTGTCGATCTCGAGGCCAGTGGCTGGGGTTGGCGCGCAGGCGTCGCTTATGAAATCCCCGACATCGCGTTGCGCGCGAGCCTTGTCTACAATTCGAAAGTCAAGCTCGACAATATCTCGGGTGCGCTCGACCTCACCAGTATTGGCAGAGGCGTTACCGATATTTACGGATCAACACAGTACATGCCTGATTCCGTGGAGCTGAAGTTGCAGTCGGGTATCGCTCCCGGCTGGCTTGCCTTCGGTTCGATCAAGTGGGTGAACTGGAGTTTGCTGCAGAGCGTTCCTATCTGCCCGGTGGGGGCTCCGTCCTCACTTTGCTTCACCAACGGCCCGGCAGAGGCAACCTCCCTTGACCTGATGTATCGTGATGGCTGGACCGTATCAGGTGGTATCGGCCACAAGTTCAACGATCAGTGGAGTGGAGCCGGTCAGTTGACTTGGGATCGCGGCACCTCGCATGGCTTCGGCGCGCAGACCGACACCTGGACGCTGGGTGGCGGCGTCGCTTATACGCCGAAGCCCAACATTGAGGTTCGCCTGGCCGGTGCAGTCGGTGTGCTCACCAGTGGTCATTCCGGCATAGTGATTGGCGAGAACGGAAAAATTATTGGTGACGACGCCACCTACGATTTTGGCAACGATCTGGTCACGGCATTTTCCGGCGGTATCAAGATCAAGTTCTAACCTGTTGAGAATTTTACAAAAAGGCCGGGCAATACCCGGCCTTTTTCATTTGGGCGGCTCTTGCCCGTGCGCCATTCATATAGGCCGCGTGCACATAAGCCGCGCTGTTGTCGCCCTCCTGCTATTGTGACGTTTTGGCAACACTTTCTGAACAACCCCTGCGGTAGAGGTCAGGCTGAGGAAATTGCCCATTTCCCGCCATAAACCCGGCGCACCTCGATCTTGTCTCGGGACACGCGCCAAAAGGCTCGGCGAGGGGGCAGGCCGCTCCGCCCCATTTGCAGGGAAGATGGGGCAAGGAAGAGTATGGACGCCAAAGTCATCTCCAAGGCTAAGCTCCCTAGCCGCTATGTGACCGTCGGTCCGGCGCGTGCGCCGCATCGTTCCTATCTCTATGCCATGGGTTTGTCGGCGGCCGAGATTGCGCAGCCGCTGGTCGGGGTCGCCTCCTGCTGGAACGAGGCGGCGCCCTGCAACATTTCGCTGATGCGCCAGGCGCAGGTGGTCAAGAAGGGCGTCGCGGCCGCCAGCGGCACGCCGCGCGAATTCTGCACCATCACCGTCACCGATGGCATCGCCATGGGTCACCAGGGCATGAAGTCGTCCCTGGTGTCGCGCGAGGTCATCGCCGATTCGGTCGAGCTCACCATGCGCGGCCATTGCTACGACGCGCTGGTTGGGCTCGCCGGCTGCGACAAGTCGCTGCCCGGCATGATGATGGCCATGGTGCGGCTCAATGTGCCGTCGATCTTCATCTATGGCGGTTCGATCCTGCCCGGCAGCTATCGCGGCCGCCAGATCACCGTGCAGGATGTTTTCGAGGCGGTCGGCCAGCACTCGGTCGGCACGATCAGCGATGACGAACTGCTTGAGATCGAACAGGTCGCGTGTCCCTCGGCCGGTTCCTGCGGCGCCCAGTTCACCGCCAACACCATGGCGACCGTCGCCGAGGCGATCGGCCTGGCGCTGCCCTATTCCTGCGGCGCGCCGGCACCCTATGAAATGCGCGACCGGTTCAATTTCGCCTCGGGCGAAAAGATCATGGAGCTGATCGCCAGAAATATCCGGCCGCGCGACATCGTCACGCTGAAGGCGCTGGAGAATGCGGCGACCGTGGTCTCGGCTACCGGCGGTTCGACCAACGCGGCACTGCATCTGCCGGCGATCGCGCACGAGGCCGGCATCAAGTTCGACCTGTTCGACGTGGCCAAGATCTTCGAGAAGACGCCTTACATCGCCGACCTCAAGCCGGGCGGCAAATATGTCGCCAAGGACATGTTCGAGGCCGGCGGCATTCCGCTGCTGATGAAGACCCTGCTCGACCACGGCTATCTGCATGGCGACTGCATGACGGTGACTGGCCGCACTTTGGCCGAAAACATGCAGCACGTTGTCTGGAATGAGCATCAGGATGTGGTCCGCCCGGCCAACAGACCCATTACCCAAACCGGCGGTGTCGTGGGCTTGAAGGGAAACCTGGCCCCCGAAGGCGCGATCGTGAAGGTCGCGGGCATGGCGGAGTTGAAATTCTCCGGGCCGGCACGCTGCTTCGATTCAGAAGAGGAATGTTTCGAGGCGGTGACGCATCGCAACTACAGGGAAGGCGAGGTTCTCGTCATTCGCTACGAAGGACCGCGCGGCGGCCCCGGCATGCGCGAGATGCTGTCGACGACGGCAGCACTCTACGGCCAGGGCATGGGCGGCAAGGTGGCTCTGATCACCGACGGGCGCTTCTCGGGCGCGACGCGCGGTTTCTGCATCGGCCATGTCGGCCCCGAAGCAGCCGTGGGTGGCCCGATCGGACTGCTCAGGGATGGTGACGTGATCTCGATCGACGCGGTGAACGGCACGATCGACGTGGCGTTGTCCGATAGCGAACTGGCGGCGAGGGCAAAGACATGGAAGGCGCGCGCGACCGATTATCAGTCGGGCGCGATATGGAAATATGCACAGACGGTGGGGCCAGCGCGCGATGGCGCGGTGACCCATCCGGGCGGTGCGAAAGAAACACACTGTTATGCGGACATCTGAGTTGTTGAGGTCATCTGTCTTTTCGGCACTGGTCGTGGCCGCCACGTTTGGCGCGACCTTTGGCGCCGTCGGCCAGGCCATGGCCTTCGACGACAAGGTGTTCGACGACAAGACCGGGGTGAAGCCGCAATCGAGCCCCTGGGCGGTCTTCCAGTTCGGCTTCTCCGCCTACAAGAACGGCCACAAGGAGCAGGCTGCCGAGGCCTACAAATACGCCGCCGAAAACGGCCAGATCGGCGCCACCTGGAAGCTTGCCCGCATGTATGCCGAGGGCGACGGCGTGGCGCGCGACGACTATGAGGCGTTCAAGTTCTTCTCCGAGATCGTCGACCAGGATGTCGAGCCCGGCTCGCCCGAGGAAAGCTATGTCTCCGATGCGCTGGTGGCGCTTGGCGACTATTTGCGCACGGGCATTCCCGGCAGCCCGGTCACCGAGAACGAGGTGGCGGCCCAGGAATACTACATGCGCGCGGCTGCCAACTACCGCAACCCGAACGCACAGTTCGAGATGGGGCAGATGTTCCTGAAGGGCGAGGGCGGGGTGAAGGCCAGCGTCAAGCAGGCCGGGCGCTGGTTCCAACTCGCCGCCGAGAAAGGCCATGCCGGCGCCCAGGCGACGCTGGGCCATCTGTTGTTCCAGAGCGGCAAGATCGTTCGCGGCCTGGCGATGATGACGGCAGCGCTCGAACGCGCTTCGCCCGCTGACCAGCCCTGGATCCGCGGCATGCAGGCAGCTGTC
>NZ_RZRW01000870.1:0-1731 GCF_003998745.1 Mesorhizobium sp. M7A.F.Ca.US.014.04.1.1
GGGGGAAGCCATCAGCCAAACGCGCTGCCGCCGCAAGACAGGCATTATCGGGAGAGAAATGCCCGCCATGACGAGGGGCGGTGCCGACGTCGTTCCAAGGCGATCGTAGATCGTAAAGCTAGCTGAGCATGACTCTGCCCTCAACCTGTGCTATGCGCCGCGCTTCCTTTCCGGCACGATGCGTGAAATCGGCCGCAAACCGCTTATATCAGTGCAACCATGACCCTTTCATTCGATCTCACCACTGACAGCGCCCGCGACGCGTTGCGTGCCCGCTCGGCACAGCCCGAAAAGCAGTCGCTGATCGGCCTGACGCGGATCGAACTCGCCGAGACTCTGGTTGCATCAGGCGCTGTGCCCGAGCGCCAGGCGACAATGCGCGCCCAGCAGCTGTGGCACTGGATGTATGTGCGCGGCGTCTCCGATTTCGCCGGCATGTTCAACATCTCCAAGGATCTGCGTGCTGAGCTCGACAAGCATTTCACCGTCGCCAGGCCCGAGATCGTCGAGGAGCAGATTTCCGCCGACGGCACGCGAAAGTGGCTGTTCCGCTTTCCGCCGCGCGGCGCCGGCCGGCCTGTCGAGATCGAAACCGTCTACATTCCCGAAGAGGGTCGCGGCACGCTGTGCATCTCCTCGCAGGTGGGCTGCACGCTGACCTGCTCGTTCTGCCACACCGGCACGCAGAAGCTGGTGCGCAATCTGACGGCCGAGGAGATCCTCGCCCAGCTGCTCACCGCCCGCGACCGGCTCGGCGATTTCCCTGACCGCGACACGCCCGACGGCGCCATCGTGCCGGCCGAAGGCCGCAAAGTGTCCAATATCGTCATGATGGGCATGGGCGAGCCGCTTTACAATTTCGAAGCGGTGAAGAAGGCGCTGCTGATCGCTTCCGACGGTGACGGCCTGTCCCTGTCGAAGCGGCGCATCACGCTGTCGACCTCCGGCGTCGTGCCGGAAATCTTCCGCACCGGCGAGGAAATCGGCGTCATGCTGGCAATCTCGCTGCATGCCACCAATGACGATCTGCGCGACTTGCTTGTGCCGATCAACAAGAAGTATCCGCTGAAGGAACTGATCGCCGCCTGCCGCGCCTATCCCGGCCTGTCGAACGCCAAGCGCATCACCTTCGAATATGTGATGCTGAAGGACGTCAACGATTCCATCGAGGACGCCAAGGGACTGATCAAGCTGCTCAAGGGCATTCCGGCCAAGATCAACCTGATCCCGTTCAACCCGTGGCCGGGCACCAATTACCAGTGCTCGGACTGGGAAACGATCGAGAAATTCGCCGACTACATCAACAATGCCGGCTATGCCTCGCCGATCCGCACGCCGCGCGGCCGCGACATCCTCGCCGCCTGCGGCCAGCTCAAATCCGACTCCGAGCGCATGCGCAAGGTCGACCGGCTGGCTCTGGAAGCGATGATGATAGCGGGGCACGGCGAGGCGTGAACCGCCCCTTCGCCTGCCTAAGACGCCTCGCCATCATGGCGGTCGGCTATATCGCCGCCGTGCTGACCTCGATCCTGGTGCCGGTGCTGCTGATCGCTCTTCTGGAAGGCATCGAAGACGGCAACTGGTCGATCATTTTCGCCTTCGACTGGCTTGGCTCGTTCCCGCTCGCCGTGTTGACCGTAATGATCGGCGCGCTGTTGATCGTCGGCCCGGCGCTCTTTGTCGCCGAACGGTTCTCACTTCGAGGATGGTTCTACTTCGCCGCCACTGGTG
>NZ_RZRW01000871.1:0-1730 GCF_003998745.1 Mesorhizobium sp. M7A.F.Ca.US.014.04.1.1
CCGACATACCCATGCATGATCTGGTCCGAAAACCGGAATCCACTTTTCGGGATCATGCATGGGTATGTCGGCTTTCGACGTTTACGGTCCAGGCACTCTGCCCACCGTGAGCGCTCCAGAACAAACCGAAAGGAAATGCCATGAGCCACGACACTTACGAGCTCAAGGCCGAAGCACGCGAACAGGTCGGTAAGGGGTCCGCCCGTGCAGTTCGCCGCAACGGTAAAGTGCCTGCAGTAATTTATGGTGACAAGCAGCCTCCCCTGGCTATCGCGCTCACCTACAAGGACATCTACTACAAGATCCATGGCGGCGGGTTCCTGACCACGATCGCCACGATCGATGTCGACGGCAAGAAGATCCAGGTCCTGCCGAAGGACTTCCAGCTCGACCCGGTCAAGGATTTCCCTGTCCATGTCGACTTCCTGCGCATCGGCAAGGACACCGAAGTCAATGTCGACGTGCCTGTCCACTTCATCAACGAGGACAAGTCGCCCGGCATCAAGCGCGGCGGCGTACTCAACATCGTGCGTCACGAAGTCGAGTTCCACTGCCCGGCCAATGCGATCCCGGAATTCATCACCGTCGATCTCACCGGCGCCAACATTGGCGATTCGATCCACATCTCGGCGGTCAAGCTGCCGGCTGGGGTCAAGCCTGTGATCTCCGACCGCGACTTCACCATCGCGACCATTGCCGGTTCGTCGGCGATGAAGCCGGAGACGGAAGAGACGGCTGAAGCGGCTGCACCTGAAGCGGCTCCTGCCGCCGAAGAGAAGTAACTCTTTCACGCCCGGAGCAGGCGATGCTGCTGTTTGCAGGTCTCGGCAATCCGGGCGCGAAATACGCCGGCAATCGGCACAATGTCGGTTTCATGGCGGCGGACGCAATCGCCCGCCGCCATTCCTTTTCGCCCTGGTCGAAGAAATTTCAGGGCCTGATCGCCGAGGGCTCGCTCGGCGGCGAAAAAGTCGTCCTGATCAAGCCGCAGACCTTCATGAACCTGTCCGGCCAGTCGGTCGGCGAAGCGCTGCGCTTCTACAAGCTCGAGCTTTCCGCGCTCACCGTCTTCTATGACGAGATCGATCTTGCCGAAGGCAAGCTGCGCATAAAGACCGGCGGCGGCGCCGGCGGCCATAACGGCATCCGTTCGATCGATGGCCATGTCGGCAACGCCTATCGCCGCGTACGCATCGGCGTCGGCCATCCAGGCGTCAAGGAAATGGTCCAGCACCATGTGCTCGGCGATTTCGACAAGGCCGACCGCGAATGGCTTGACCCGCTGCTCGACGCGATCGCCGACAACGCCGCCATGATCGCCAAAGGCGACGAATCCGGCTTCATGAACAAAGCCAGTCTCGCCGTCCAGGGCAAGGCCGGGCCGGAGCCCGAAAAATCGGCACCTAAGCAGCCGGCGCAGAAGCAGCAAAGTCACGTCCGCCAAGCACGGCCCCAACAGCCCCTGGCCAAGCTGCCGGAAAGCGGTCCGATGGCCGCCATGCTGAAGAAGCTGTTCGGCGGCAAGGACTGAGCATCAAGGGAACCGAAGGGCTTGACGTTGATCACCCCTATCGCCCATAGCCCTGATCAAATTTCTATTTCCCGATAGGACCGGACAAAATGGGTTTCAAATGCGGCATCGTTGGCTTGCCCAACGTCGGCAAGTCGACGCTTTTCAACGCGTTGACCAGAACGGCTGCGGCGCAGGCCGCCAACTATCCGTTCTGCAC
>NZ_RZRW01000872.1:0-1730 GCF_003998745.1 Mesorhizobium sp. M7A.F.Ca.US.014.04.1.1
TCCTAGTTCTTGACGATGAACAGGCAGCCGGCGCCGGTGTCGACGGCCTCTGCCGCCGCCAGCATCTGGTCCGGTGTCGGCGAGGTGAACACCTGGCCGGGGCAGGCGGCGTCCAGCATGCCGTGACCGACAAAGCCGCCATGCAGCGGCTCGTGACCGGAACCGCCGCCGGAGATCAGCGCCACCTTGCCCGGCCGCAAGGTCTTGCGGCGGATGAATTTGTGCTCGTCGCCGAGCACGAGGATGTCGGCATGGGCGGCGACGAAGCCGTCGAGGCTTTCGGTCAGCACCGTGTCCACCGAATTGATAAACTTCTTCACGGCCGTCTCCTCCCGAAATAGGCCTTCCAAAGCAATTCCAGGAAAAGTGTATCGCGGTTTTCCGTCCGGAATTGCGTAAAACAAGAGTTCGATCAGCCACTCTTGCCGGTGATGCTGGTGATCTTTTGGATAAAATCGTTCACCGCCTTATCGAGCGCGGCGTTCTGCTTGTCGTCGCCGAAATCCGGCACGATCAGCGAGACATGCCGCGTCTTGCGCATGCCTGATGCGATCGACATCTTGCCTGGATGCGCCTGGTGATAGGCGGCGAGAAACTGGTCGCGCTCGGCCGGGCTGAAATGGCAGACGGAAAATATAGCCGGCAAATGTTTTGACGGAATCGGGATCGAATAGGCAGGACTGGAAATCTGCGTGACGAAGCTGCGGTGCTTGCCGAGCGCATCGGCCAGGCGCTGGCGCATACCGGACGGGCGCTGGTCGATGACCTGCGACAGGATCGTCTTGTAGGCGCGGATCGCCTCTTCGGAACCGGGTTCGGGTGTCCTGTCGACCATGCCGGCCGCGCCTAGACAGAAACGTCCGCGACGGCCGCCTTGGCCATGGCGAGTTGCGCCGGCGCGACGGAAAGATCGCGCAGGCCGGCCTCGATCAGTGACGGGATCGAGGCTGGATCGCCGGCTGCATCGCCGCACAGGCTGACCGGGATCTCTTCCCGCTGGCCAAACGCCGTCACGGCAGCGATCAGCCGCAGCACGGCCGGATGACGGACCGAATTGAGATGCGCCACGGCAGCGTTGTCGCGGGCGGCCGCCATGACATACTGGGTGAGATCATTGGAGCCGATCGAGAAGAAGGCGGCATCGGTAAAGGCTTCCGGTACGATCGCCACCGAAGGCACTTCGACCATGATGCCGAGCGGCGGCATGTTGTGTGCGACGCCGCGTGCGGCAAGTGCAGTCTGCTCTTCGGCGAACATCGCCGCTGTCTGTCGGTATTCCTCCACAATGGCGATCATAGGGAACATCACTTTCAGGCTGCCATGGACAGCGGCGCGCAGCAGCGCCCGGATCTGTACACGAAACACCTCGGGTCTTGCCAGCGACAGCCTGATCCCGCGCAGGCCGAGAAACGGATTGCTCTCCTCGACCGTAAAGCCGGGCACCGGCTTGTCGCCGCCGGCGTCAACGGTGCGGATCGTCACCGGTTTTTCACCGGCCCACTCCAGCACCTTGCGATAGGCGCGATACTGCGTCTCCTCATCCGGCAGCGTCTTGCCGAACAGGAATTCGGTGCGCATCAACCCGACTCCGTCGCAGGTCGTAATGTCGATGAGGTCGACATCGGACGGGTCGGCGATGTTGACCTGCACGCGCACCGCCGTGCCGGCCTTGGTCACCGCCGGTCGCGCCAGGAACGTCCCGGCCCGGTCGCTGCGCGCCCGGAATGCTG
>NZ_RZRW01000873.1:0-1729 GCF_003998745.1 Mesorhizobium sp. M7A.F.Ca.US.014.04.1.1
CTTCAATCCCGAGGCCGTGCTCGAGCCGAAGGAATTGCGCAAGATCGGCGACTTCATCCTGTACGGGATTGCCGCCGCCGACGAGGCGCTGAAGGATTCCGGCTGGGAACCCAAGACGCATGAAGAGCAATGCGCCACCGGCGTCCTGATCGGCTCCGGCATCGGCGGCATCGAGGGCATCGCCGAGAACGCGATGATCCTCAAGGAACGCGGCCCGCGCCGCATCAGCCCCTTCTTCATCCCGGGCCAGATCATCAATCTCGTCTCCGGGCAGGTTTCGATCCGGCACGGGCTGAAAGGCCCGAACCATGCCGTCGTCACGGCCTGTTCGACCGGCGCGCACGCCATTGGCGATGCTGCCCGGCTGATCATGTGGGGCGATGCCGACGTGATGGTCGCCGGTGGCGCCGAAGCGCCGGTGACGCGGCTGTCGATCGCCGGGTTCGCCGCATGCCGGGCACTGTCGACGGAACGCAATGATTCGCCGCAAACGGCGTCGCGCCCCTATGATCGCGACCGCGACGGCTTCGTCATGGGCGAGGGCGCCGGCGTTGTCGTGCTCGAGGAGCTCGAACATGCCAAAGCACGCGGCGCCAAGATCTATGCCGAGGTGACGGGTTATGGTCTCACCGGCGACGCGCATCACATCACGGCGCCCGCCGAGGATGGCGATGGTGCCTTCCGTTGCATGACGGCGGCACTCAACCGGGCCAAGCTTACGCCTGCCGACGTCGACTACATCAACGCGCACGGCACCTCGACCATGGCCGACACGATCGAGCTCGGCGCTGTCGAGCGGCTTGTCGGCAATGCCGCATCGAAGATCTCGATGTCGTCGACCAAGTCGTCGATCGGCCATCTGCTTGGGGCGGCCGGTGCCGCCGAAGCGATCTTCTCGATCCTTGCCATCAGGGACAATGTCGCGCCGCCGACCATCAACCTCGACAACCCCGAACGCGAAACCGCGATCGACCTGGTGCCGAACAAGCCGCGCGCCCGCCAGATCGACGTGGCGCTGTCCAATTCGTTCGGCTTTGGCGGGACCAATGCGTCGCTGGTCTTCCAGCGCTACAATGGCTGATCGTCCGGCTGCCGGGCGACGCTTTGGCGTGCCGTCAATTTTGCCATATTCGCCTCTACTCTGCCGCTGGGGATTCGTTGGGCGATCAAACGGTAGGGCGAAATGAACACAAATCCGGCAGGCAACGGAGAATTCGGGCAACGGCCGGCAACATCCGGACCGATCGTGCCGAAAACGGCCAGCGAGGCGTTGCGGCCAGAGGCCGGCACGCCGCCGCCGAAGCGCTCGCGTGCGTCACGCAGCCAGGTCGTCGTGTTCATGAACTTCGTCATCTCCTCGGTGATGCTGGTGGTTCTGGCGGCCGGCGTCGCGGTCTATTTCGGCAAGCAGGAATTCACCGAGCCCGGACCCTCCGCTAATGGCGATACCTTCCTGGTCAAGCCGAACACCGGCGTCCAGGATATCGCCGACCAGCTCGAACGCCGCGGACTGATCAGTGATGCCCGGGTATTCCGCCTTGGCGTGCGCGCCTTCGGCAATGATTCGGCGCTGAAAGCCGGCGAGTACGAGATCAAGCCCAGGGCTTCCATGCGCGATATCATGGAGCTTCTGAAGAGCGGCAAGTCGGTGATGTATTCGCTGACCATCCCTGAAGGACTGACTGTCGACCAGGCATTGCAGCGCATCGCCAAGGAGACTGCCTTGAGC
>NZ_RZRW01000874.1:0-1729 GCF_003998745.1 Mesorhizobium sp. M7A.F.Ca.US.014.04.1.1
GTGGTGGTGTTGTCCGTACCGCTGTCACTGCAGGCGGCGACGCCAAGCAAAGCCAAACCGGAAACGGACGCGAGAATGAGCTTTTTCATTTGTCTCTCCTTCAACACACGCTCACGTTGCCGTGAGCGGTCGAAGGACAAATGCGTCAGCCGGCCATGAGTTTCGTAACGTTGCGTTTCCGCATGTAACATCGTCTGGTTCATTTGCGATTGCCGCTCAGGCCGTAGCGAACTAACAGCATGTGCCGAAACACCGATCGAACAGAAGAGCGCCAGGGGCTGTCATGACCGAAAAATGGGATTTCTGGATCGACCGCGGCGGCACATTCACCGATATCATCGGCCGAGATCCGGAGGGCGGGCTGCACCCGCGCAAGCTTCTCTCCGAAAATCCCGAAGCCTATAACGATGCCGCCATCCAGGGCATTCGCGACCTTCTTGGCTTGTCGGCCGGCGACACGATCCCGAGCGGCCTGATCGGCGACATCAAGATGGGCACCACGGTCGCCACAAATGCGCTGCTGGAGCGCAAGGGCGACCGCGTGCTTTTGCTCATCACCAAGGGCTTCCGCGATGCGCTGAAGATCGCCTACCAGGCGCGCCCGGACATCTTCGCCAAGGAGATCATCCTTCCCGAACAGCTCTACGAGCGCGTCATCGAAATCAACGAGCGTGTGCGCGCCGATGGCTGCGTCGAACAATTGCTCGATATCGCCGCCTGCCGGCCGGCGATCGAACAGGCCAGGGCCGATGGCATCGATGCGGTCGCCATCGTCTTCATGCACGCCTGGAAATACCCCGAGCACGAGAAGGCGGTGGCGAAAGTCTGCCGCAAACTCGGTTTCAGCCAGGTCTCGGTCAGCCATGAGGTCTCGCCGCTGATCAAGCTGGTCGGCCGCGGCGACACCGCGGTGGTCGACGCCTATTTGTCGCCGATCCTATCGCGCTATGTGCAAAGGGTGGCGGGAGAGTTGGGTGCGGCGCCAAGCTCCCCTCTTGTGGGGGAGAGCGATCGATTCCCCCGCCTGATGTTCATGATGTCGTCGGGCGGTCTCACCGCCGCCGACATGTTCCAGGGCAAGGACGCACTGCTGTCAGGACCAGCCGGCGGTGTCGTCGGCATGGTCGAGACGGCCAGGCTCGCCGGCTTCGACAAGGTCATCGGTTTCGACATGGGCGGCACCTCGACCGACGTCGCTCACTATGACGGCGAATATGAGCGCGCCTTCGACACCGAGGTCGCCGGCGTGCGCATCCGCGCGCCGATGATGCGCATCCATACCGTCGCCGCCGGCGGCGGCTCGATCCTGCATTACGAGGCCGGCCGCTTCCGGGCCGGGCCGGATTCGGCTGGCGCCAATCCCGGCCCGGCAGCTTACCGGCGCGGCGGCCCGCTCGCCGTCACCGACGCCAATGTGATGCTGGGCAAGCTGCAGCCCGATTTCTTCCCGGCCATTTTCGGACCCGGCCAGGACCAGACGCTCGACGTCGAGACGGTACGGGCAAAATTCGCCGCACTCGCCGCCGAAATCGGCGACGGCCGGTCGCCCGAGTCTGTCGCCGAGGGCTTCGTCACCATCGCCGTCGAAAACATGGCCAATGCCATCAAGAAGATCTCCGTGCAGCGCGGCTACGACGTCACCGAATATCTCTTGAACTGTTTTGGCGGCGCCGGCGGCCAGCACGCTTGCCTGGTCGCCGATGCGCTCGGCATGGAAGCGGTGCTGATC
>NZ_RZRW01000875.1:0-1723 GCF_003998745.1 Mesorhizobium sp. M7A.F.Ca.US.014.04.1.1
CCGGCTGATGACCCTGGTGCCGGACGACGCGGTGCTTGAAATCGAAACGAACATTGTCGGCCGTAGCAGTGGGTTCGTCCACGTCGGTGACCCCGTGGCCATCAAGTTCGACACCTTTCCATATTCGCAATATGGCGTCGCGCATGGCACTGTGCGCACGGTGAGCCCGGATTCCTTCTCGGCCCGGGAACAGGCGCGCGACCCGAACAGCTCGTTGGCCATGCTGCCCCCGGACGCTGACCTGTTTTACCGCACGCAGATTTCCATCGACGAGGTCGCCCTCCATGGCGTGCCCGCAAGTTTCACGATCGTCCCTGGCATGCCGGTAACCGCTGACGTCAAGGTCGGCCGCCGTACCGTGCTCAAGTATATTCTCGGCGCCATACTCCCCCTGGGCCAAGAAGCGATGAGGGAGCCATAGGCTCGGGCGCCGTGCGCGACAAACGGAGGTATGCGTTCTCGCATCGATGGCAATCCTTGACCGCCTGACTGCTTACGGTCCACCAGCGCTGGTATTGCGCCGGGCGATCCAGCTTTCTGACAGCGGCAAGCCTTTAGAAGCCTTTCCGCTGCTGGCAATTGCGGCACGCGCCGGGATTGTCGAGGCCGAATACCGCGTCGCTCGTTGCTATCTCGAAGGTTTGGGTGTGCCGCCAAGCCGGTCGGAAGGCGCGCGTTGGCTGCGGCGAGCGGCCGATCACGGCAGCCCCGATGCCCAGTCGCTCCTCGCCGCGCTTTACGTGGCTGGACTGGCGGCGCAGGAGCCCGACGGCAATGGCTTGGAATCGCAAAGCTTGTTCGAACGGGATTCCTCGCGGGAGCCGGAATTCGCGGCAGCGTTCGGGCTCGCGAAAAAGGCAGCCGAAGCTGGCTCCGCAACCGGGCAGGCAATTCTCGCCTATATCCTCAGCAGAGGCCCCGAAGCGATGCGGGACCTGGATGCGGCGCATGGCTGGTATGAGAAGTCTGCGGCAGCCGGCTGCCCTGAGGGATGCCTGGGCCTTGCTCTTTCCCTCGCCCGGCGCGGGCAGCCTGCGCAGACGGCCAAAGTTGCCGCCGAGGTTCGACGCGCTGCCGACGCCGGTCTGCCAACCGCAATCTACCTTCTTGGGGTCCTGACTGAGCATGGACGCGGCATGCCAGCTGATCGACCGGCAGCCGCGCGACTGTATCAGCTTGCCGCGGAGAAAGGCTTGCCCTCAGCCCAATTCCGGTTGGGATCGGCGCTCATCGAGGGTGGCCTTGCAGGTCAAGATATCGCCGCCGGCGAGGCGTGGATGCGGCGGGCCGCATTGGCAGGAAATATTGAGGCAGCCTATCGTCTGGGCGATCGGCATGTGAAGAGTTCGCCGCCAGACTACGCGGACGCCGCAACATGGTGCCGACGGGAGGCAAATGCCGGCCATCAGGCTGCTGCCCGTGCGTTGGCATCGCTTTATCTTTCCGGAAACGGAGTCGCACGGGACGTCGAAGAGGGAGCGCGCTTGCTGCGTACGTCCGCAAATGCGGGAAATCAGCAAGCGCAGGTCGACTTTGCCAATCTGGTTATCGAAGGAGCAGGCGAGCCTGGCGACCGCGCCAGCATCGCTGGATGGTTCGAGGCGACCGCCTCATCGGGCGATCTGATTGCAGCGTTCAACCTCGGCCTCTGCTTTGCCGAGGGCGTCGGCGTGCGAAAGGACGAGGAGCAAGCTGCCCGATGGGTGAGGCGGGCAGCCGAAGG
>NZ_RZRW01000876.1:0-1722 GCF_003998745.1 Mesorhizobium sp. M7A.F.Ca.US.014.04.1.1
GCGGAGGTCTGCTCGGCGCGCTCGGCGATCTTGCGGTCGGCGTCGCTGAACGCGGCACCGGCCTGCTCGTGCAGGGTGCTGGTGACTTCCAGCACCTTTTCGCGCAGGGCGCCGGCGACAAACACGGCGCTCTTCTCGAGCACGGCGCGGACGTTGTCGACGCCTGTCGAGAGCGCACGTTCCATGGTGCCGGCGCGCTCCTCGATGATGCCGGTCTGGCGACTGAACGCCTGCTCGATCTTCTCGACATCGGCAGCGATCGCGTCGGAAATGCCGGTGCTTCTGGCAGCGATCTGGTCGATATGGCCCGACAGCGAGCGGTCAACGTCCTTGCGGGTCTCGGCGAGCTTGCCGAGATCGTCTTCCAGCGCGCGGGTCAACATATTGCGGCCTTCGGACAGCTTGCCGACATGTCCGGCGATGACGTCGTCGATGTCGCTGCGGCTTTCGGTCAGCTTCTGCAGGTCGGCTTCGAGGGCGCGTTTGAGAATGTCGCGGCCCTCGGCCAGCTTCTCGACCTGGCCGGCAACCAGACCGTCGATGCTGGAGCGGCTTTCGGCCAGCTTGGCGAGATCGGCTTCCAGCGCGCGCTTGAGAACATCGCGACCTTCGGCGAGTTTCTCGACCTGGCCGGCGACCAGACCGTCGATGCTTGAGCGGCTCTCGGCCAGTTTGGCAAGATCGTCCTCGAGCGCCTTGGACAGGGTCGAGCGCTCCTGGACAAGCCTTTCCGCGTGGCTGTTAACGAGGCCACCGACGTTTTCGAGGTCGGCTTCAAGCGCTTTCGACAGCGTCGAACGATCCTGGACGAGCCTTTCGGAATGGCTGTTGACCAAGCCATTGACGCTTTCGAGGTCAGCCTCGAGTGCCCGGGCGAACTGTGCCCGGTCATCGACCAGTTTCTGCGACTGGTCGGCAATGGTCCCCTTGATCGCGTTGAGGTCGGATTCCAGAGCGCGCCGCAGGATATCTCGGCCCTCGGACAACTTCTCGACCTGACCCGCAACCAACCCGTCGATGCTGGAACGGCTGTCGGCCAGCTTGGCGAGGTCGTCCTCAAGGGCCCTGGACAGGGCGGAGCGGTCTTGGACAAGCTTGTTCATGTGATCGGCGATGACGCTGTTCACATTCTGCAGGTCGGCTTCCAGGACCCGGGAAAGCTGACCGCGATCCTCGGCCAGCTTTTCCGACTGGCTTGAGATAACGCCCTTGATCGTGTTCAGGTCGGATTCCAGCGCGCGCTTGAGAATGTCGCGGCCTTCCGCCAGCTTCTCGACCTGACCGGCGACCAGACCGTCGATGCTCGAACGGCTTTCGGCCAGCTTGGCAAGGTCGGCTTCAAGGGTCTGCGACAGCAGGCTGCGGTCCTCGGCCAACCGTCCCGAATGGCTTTCGATCAGGCCGCGTATGCCGGACAGATCATTGTCGAGCGAATGGGAAAGCTGCGTGCGGTCTTCCGCCAGTTTGGCGGAATGGGTTTCGATGAGGCTCTTGATGCCGACGATGTCGTTTTCCAACGCCTTGGCGAGCACGGCGCGGCCTTCGGCGATTTTTTCCACCTGACCGGCGACCAGACCGTCGATGTCGGCGCGGCTGTCGGACAGTTTTCCGAGATCGGCTTCCAAAGCGCGCGACAGAATGTTGCGGCCCTCGGCGAGTTTTCCGACATGTCCGGCGACCATTTCATCAATGATCGTACGAGCTTGCACCAGCTTCCCGGAG
>NZ_RZRW01000877.1:0-1717 GCF_003998745.1 Mesorhizobium sp. M7A.F.Ca.US.014.04.1.1
CGATGAAGCGCGAGCCCGCGGCGGCCGCCTCTTCGAACTGCCTGGCATCAAGAATGGTGCCGGCGCCGACGATGGCTTCCTCGACTTCACCAGCGACCCGCCGGATCGCTTCCAGCGCGTCGGCGGTCCTCAGCGTGATCTCGATCGCAGGCAGGCCGCCGCGCGCCAGAGCGCGGGCCAGCGGCACGGCATTGGCGACATCGGAGATCTTCAGCACCGGGATGACGGGCTGGCCGTTGAGGAGCGACAGAAGTTTTTCGGTCTTGCTGGGCATGTGTCTCTCCGTGGCGTGGGACAATTCAACCGATTAGCAGAAGGCCGTTTTCCTGTCCACGAAACCGGCCGTGTCGCGATGTCACGCGTCGCCCATACTCGCCAAGCCCAAGTTGACAAGGGTGGCTGCCGGCTCGATGGTGCCGACAGCTTTGGTCCCGGTGGCTTTTCAGGATAGGAATTTTTTCTTGACTCCCTGATCTCAGCTATGGTACAAATTCACCCATGGTGCAGATTTGCGCCAGTGACCCGCCGAACAGGATGCCTGCTTTGCCTTGAATCGGCTTGCTCGAGCGTCTAGTGGCTTCGGCGATGACATCACTTCCACTCCTTCGCGTCGCCGCGCTCTACCGGTTTGCCCGGCTCGACGCTTTCGAAGAACTGCGCGCGCCGCTCGCCGCATTCTGCTGCGGGCGCGGCATAAAGGGCACGCTGCTGCTGGCGCATGAAGGCATCAACGGCACCGTCGCCGGCAGCGAGACGGCAATTGCCGAACTGATCGCGTATCTCGAAGCCATCGAAGGGCTTGCCGGACTCGAGGTCAAGTACAGCGCGGCCGCGGACATGCCGTTCCATCGCATGAAGGTGCGGCTGAAGCGCGAGATCGTCACCATGGGTGTCGATGACATCGATCCTTCGAAAAGTGCCGGCACCTACGTCGCGCCGGCCGACTGGAACGCTCTGATTTCGCAGCCCGGCACTGTCATCATCGACACGCGCAACGCCTATGAGGTGTCGATCGGCACGTTCAAGGGTGCGATCGACCCGGCCACCGCAAGCTTTCGCGAGTTCCCGGCCTGGGTGGAAACGCACCGGGCGGAGCTCGAAGGCCGCAAGGTTGCGATGTTCTGCACCGGCGGCATACGCTGCGAAAAGGCAACCGCCTATGTCAAATCGCTCGGCTTCGAGGATGTCTTCCATCTCAAGGGCGGTATCCTCAAATACCTCGAGGAGGTTCCGGCCGAACAGAGCCTCTGGCAAGGCGAGTGCTTCGTCTTCGACGAGCGGGTTTCGGTGTCGCACGGCCTTGCCGAGGGCGACGCGGAACTGTGCCGCGCCTGCCGCCACCCGCTGACGCCGGGCGAGCTGACGTCGCCCAAATTCGCTGCCGGTATTTCGTGCCCGCATTGCTTCGATGCGCGTTCGGACGAGGACCGCCAGCGTTATGCCGAGCGCCAGCGCCAGGTCGAGCTTGCGCAGGCGCGGGGCAGGGGGCCGCATATCGGCTCCTGATCCAGCATCGTGCTGCTGCAAAGCGGCTGCCTGTCATTGCAATGTCAAGTTTCGGGACCTACGTCTTCGACGTTCGAAACCCGCCCGTTGGCCGGGCAAATCCTGGAGGCACTGAATGTTCGATCCCAAGAAGCTTCTCGACGATCTGCTCGGCTCGCAAATCCCCGGCACCAGCGGCACCGTTCGCGACAAGGCGGGGCAGGCCGTGCAG
>NZ_RZRW01000878.1:0-1715 GCF_003998745.1 Mesorhizobium sp. M7A.F.Ca.US.014.04.1.1
TTCTTGTAGGCTTCGGACTCAGACTTCGGATCGATCGGGATCGAGAAGATCACGTCGGGCTTACGGGCGATCATCTGCTCCAGATCGCTGATTTGCTGACCGGGCTGGAACTTGGCGTCGGTGGTTCCAACAATTTCGATACCAAGATCCTTGAGTGTGTTGCTGATTCCGGCAACCTGCAACTGAGGCCAGCCCGCATCCATTGTGTGCATCACCAGTCCAGCGGTAAACTTGCCCGCCTTGAGCTTGGCAAGATCCTCATCGGAGAATTTCAGCACGTCCGGCGACACCGCCGGCGGACCATCCGGGAAGCCTGGGACGGGTTGGCCCCTCGGCGACAGGGGCAGCGGCTCGAGCAGAGCTTTTGCTTCCGGTGGGATGGTGTCATCGGCGAGAGCCGACGATGCGGCCAGTCCCGATAGCGCCAAGGCCAAGGCGGCCGCCATAAATCCACGATAGTACATTTCATTCCTCCCGATCATATGAAACGGCCGTAGCGGCCGGGTGGCGACCTGGCTGGTCGTACTGGTTGGGCGCTGTTCAGCGCCCGTAAGGCATCAATGCCGCCGTGGCGGCACCCGAATAGTTCACGTAGACCGTCTTCTTGCGCATGTAGCTCTCGAGCCCATGCACGCCGTCGTCGCCGCCCAGTCCGCTTTCGCGGAAGCCGACATGGAAACCCTGCAGCATTTCCGGTCCGATCCGGTTCACGTAGATCTCGCCGAACGAAACCTCGTTGACGGCGTTCATGACGCGGCCCAGATCATTGGTGAAAAGATAGGCCGACAGGCCATAGTTGCTGGCATTGGTGATGCTGACAGCCTCCTCGAAAGTGTCGAAGGGCATGATCGGCACGACCGGGCCGAAGATTTCGCGCGTCATGATCGGCATGTCAGGCGTCACATCTGTCAGTACGGTCGGATTGAGCCAGTAGCCGCCATCGATGGGCGCCTTGGTCGGGCGTCCGCCGGCGAGAGCAAGCCTCGCGCCGCCCGCTACGGCTTCCGCAAGGACCGCCTCGACCTTTTCCAACTCTTCAAGACTGACTTTCGGGCCGATATCGGTATTTGCCTGCATCGGATCACCGACGACGAGCGACTTGGAGAACTCCACAAAGCGTGTGACGAATTGATCGTAAATCGAACGGTGAACGAGCGTGCGTTCGTTGCATATGCAGACCTGTCCGCAATTCATGTAGCGCGACGTGGCTGCGGAACGAACCGCCAGGTCGAGATCGGCATCAGCCAGGACGATGAATGGCGCCTTGCCGCCAAGCTCCAGCGAAACAGGTGTCAGATTGCGCGAAGCATTCGCCATGATGCGCTTGCCGGTCGGTACGCTTCCGGTCATGGTGATGAGGTCGACGCCGGGTTCCGTGCAGAGCACTTCGCCTATGGTTTCACCTCGTCCCGTTATGATGTTCACGACGCCGGCTGGCACGCCCGCTTCGACAAAGATGCGAGCCATTTCGAGCGCCGAAAGTGGCGTGTCTTCATGCGGTTTCAGGACGATGGTGTCGCCGGCGATCATGGCGGGCGCCACCTTTCGGCTGACCAGGGCGCTCGGGTAATTCCACGGAATGATGGCGGCGACGACGCCTACCGGCACACGCTGTATCCAGACCTGCTCTCCCGCGTAGTCGGATGGCAGGATTTCACCTTGAATGCGACGGGCAAACTCGGCGTAGTAATCGAAGAACTCGGCCGCGCCGCCGA
>NZ_RZRW01000879.1:0-1714 GCF_003998745.1 Mesorhizobium sp. M7A.F.Ca.US.014.04.1.1
TCGGGTTTGCGTTCGCAAATGCCGGCCATATCGCCAACCGCTTCGCGTGCAGCAAACAAGGCTTGGATCGGTCCGACGCTTTCATGCCCCGCTTCATCGGGGCCGACACTCAATGGCAGCGCCAGCAGCACCAGCGAAAACCAGAAAGCCATTCTTATGAGGAAGACCATGCCCTTGCCCTCTCGTCGTGACCGGATCATGCATCCATATGGCATGACCTCTTTTGTAGGCAGGATTTTGGCACACAGGCGCAAAGGACGGCTTGCGGGCAAAGAGAGAATTTTCCTCAAATTTTAGGCAAATTCGAAACGAACCGTTCTGCAATCGACTTGTCTCAAATCCGAGCAATTTTCCTTAACAACAAATAACCATATATCCCCATGATTTCCCTGTGTTTTTCTTGAAATAGGGAAGTCCAGGTGCCGAGTGCGCCCGGCCGATGGGTGCAGTCGGCGGATAACTCTCCGTTTACTATGGCTGCATTTGTCCGTGCTTTCGGCCGCCGGCATCCCGATATTTGCCGCAGGCCGGGCCCTGGTCGGCCCTGCCTTATCCATTCCTTAAACGCTGGATGCGAGTTTCAAAGCCAACCAGAACCATCTGCAAAGCAGAGCTGTCCACGACAAGTGCGAGTGCGTTGAGTTGAGTTCAATCAAGGCCAGATACGTTGAATTGCCTGGCGCGATTTCGGCCGGTTGCGAACGTATGGTCCATCCGTCCATCCTTGGGCGGAGCGACCGCGAGCGCCAGCGCCGCTTTATCGGCGTCATGCTCGCCGCTCCTTTCTTTGTCGCCGGTGCCGCGGTCACGCTGGTTACTTCAGGCATGGGCGTCGCCGTCACCATGGCCGCCATTTTCGCCGCCTTTGGCCTGTGCTGGTTCGTCGCCTTGCTGGTGGCGGCGACCGGCAAGATGGCGATAGCGAGTTGGGTCGCCCTGGTGCTGGCCGGCATTTCTCTCGGCAGTCTCATTGCCGCCGCGGGCGGGCTGAGTTCGCCTGTCGCCATGCTTGTCGTGGCGCTGCCTTTTGAAGCCTGGTGGATCGGCGCTTCGCGGCGGGCGGCGCTGTGGGGAGCCGTGTCGGCCGCTGTCGCCATCTTGGCTCAGCCTTTGGCTGGAACCGTATTCCCGTTCGCAGGAGCGCAGATCGCGGCGTGGCACTGGTTGGTGCCGTTGGCCTGGACGCTCACACTGATCCCGCGCGCATCGGCATTTCAAAACACGGCCGATGCGGCTGATGTGCTCGACACTGCCGACCGGCTCGAAGACATCATCGATGCGGTGGTCTTGCGCGTCGCCCGTCATGGCGAGGTCCTGGACGCGTCGCCAAAAGCGCGCACGCTTTTGAAACTGCCGCCCGAACTGCTGTCCGGAAACGGCCTCTTCGATCGCGTCCATCTGTCGGATCGCGTTTCCTATCTCAGCGCAATGGCCGACATGCGCGACGGCGCACTGTCGCGCCGGCTCGAATTGCGCATCCGGCTGCCTCAGAATGGCAATGGCCTGACGGCCGACAATTACCGGCCGTTCTCGCTTGATCTCGTGCGTGGTGAGGAACAGGGTGATGTCTTTACGTTCGTCCTGAGGCAGAATGACGAGATCGCCCGGTTGCGCGAGGATCTGGCGGCAGCCAATGAGGCGGCCGCGTCCGCCGAGGTGGCGAAGGGACGCTTCCTGGCGGTGGTCAGCCACGAACTGCGCACGCCGTTAAATG
>NZ_RZRW01000088.1:0-14239 GCF_003998745.1 Mesorhizobium sp. M7A.F.Ca.US.014.04.1.1
ACCCAGACGATGCAGGATTTCGGCCATCCTCAGCGCCACCGTGGTCTTTCCGGTGCCAGGATTTCCCGTGAAATTCATGTGCAGCGTCGGCGCGCCCGATGTCAGTCCGAACCTGCGGCGAAGCCGGTCGACCAGGAGGAGGGCGGCGATCTCGCGGATGCGGGTCTTGACCGGCTTCAGGCCAACGAGTTCTCGGTCGAGCTTGTCCATCACCTCGTCGATGTTGGACGCCTCGAACTCGGCCTGCAGATCAACCGTCGCGTCTTGTGCGGCAGCGTCCTTTGTCATCGCGTTCAGCATGGTTCGGCTAGCTCCGCTCGCCTTCGGGCCTGTCGGTCGCATAAGGCACGATCGAATAACCCTGGCTGCGGCCGTCACGCTCCTGGCGCAGCAGCCGGAACCCGGGTTCGCTGGGCGGCCGGTTGACAATGAACGACATGCGCGGCGCTTCCCAGCCTTTGGTCGAATCGAAGGCGGTTACCCGCACATACATGTTCGGACAGGCTTTCCGGCAAGCATTGACCTCGAGCAGTATGCCCGCCGGATCTTTCAAGTCGAACATGGGGTTGCCGTACATTTCCCAATAGGTGTTTCGCGGATGCGGATCGTCCGTGTACTCGACGCTGACCGCCCAATGGTTCTTCAGCGCGTATTTGATCTGCGCCGAAATCTGCTCGTCGGTCAGGTCGGGCAGGAACGAGAACTGCCCCTGTGTGACCTTGTTTCCCGGATTGGTCATCATGACGACGGTTCCTTTCGTCTAGAAGCTGGGCGTTGCGGTTGGCACGAAGTCGGCCGTGTCGGTCGATTCGTAGTTGAAGGTGACGTCCTTCCAGGTCTCCAGGGCAGCCTTCAGCGGCGTGCACCATCTGGCCGCCTGTTCGAGGATCTTGGTCCCTTCGCGCAAATAATCGCGCCCCTCGTTGCGGGCCAGGATCATCGCTTCCAAGGCGACGCGATTGGCCGTCGCGCCTGCCTGGATACCGTCCGGATGGCCGATCGTGCCGCCGCCGAACTGCAGGATGACGTCCTCGCCGAGATAGTGGATCAACTGGTGCATCTGGCCGGCATGGATGCCGCCCGAGGCAACGGGCATCACCTTGTTGAGCGAGGCCCATTCCTGATCGAAGAACAGCCCGGTTTCGAGGTTCTGCGGCGTGCGCTCCTCGCGCAGCGTGTCATAAAATCCCTTGATCATGAGCGGGTCGCCTTCCAGCTTGCCGACCACCGTGCCGGCATGGATGTGGTCGACGCCGGCCATGCGCATCCATTTGCAGATGACGCGGAAATTCATGCCGTGGTTCTTCTGGCGCGAATAGGTCGAGTTGCCGGCACGGTGCAGGTGCAGGATCATGTCGTTGCGGCGTGCCCACTTGGCCATCGACTGGATCGCCGTGTAGCCGATGACCAGATCGATCATCACAATGCAGGAGCCAAGTTGCTTGGCGAATTCGGCGCGCTCGTACATCTCCTCCATCGTGCCGGCGGTGACGTTGAGATAATGGCCCTTGACCTCGCCGGTGGCGGCCGACGCCTTGTTCACGGCCTCCATGCAGTAGAGGAAGCGGTCGCGCCAATGCATGAAGGGCTGCGAGTTGATATTCTCGTCGTCCTTGACGAAGTCGAGGCCGCCCTTCAGCGCTTCATAAACGACGCGCCCGTAATTGCGTCCCGACAGGCCGAGCTTCGGCTTCGTCGTTGCGCCGAGCAGCGGCCGGCCGAACTTGTCGAGCCGCTCACGCTCCACCACGATGCCGGTCGCCGGCCCCTGGAAGGTTTTGAGATACGCCACCGGGATACGCATGTCTTCCAGCCGCAACGCCTTGACTGCCTTGAAGCCGAACACATTGCCGATGATCGATGCGGTCAGGTTGGCGATCGAGCCCGGCTCGAACAGGTCGAGGTCGTAGGCGATGTAGGCGAAGTACTGTTGCTCGGTCTTGGTTCCGGGACCGGTGTTCGGCACCGGCTCGGATCTGAACGCCTTGGCGCGATAGAGCTCGCAAGCTGTCAGCCGGTCGGTCCACACCACGGTCCACGTCGCGGTGGAGGATTCACCGGCGATGGCGGCTGCCGCCTCCTCGTGGTCGACACCGGGTTGCGGCGTGATCCGGAACATGGCGATCAGATCGGTTTCCTTGGGCCTGTAGTCAGGCTCCCAGTAGCCCATCTTCTTGTAGGGGATGACCCCTGACTTGTAGCGCTCCTTGCCTTCCTTGAGCGTCCCCGCTGGCAGTATGTCGATCTTGTTCATGACAGGTCTCCTGTTTGTTGCTCAGGCGGCTTTCGCGGTTGCGATTTGGGGGTCGAGTTTTCCCGCGGCGTAACGTTTCGCCATCTCGTCCATGGCGATGACCTTGATCTTCGAGGCGTTGGACGCCGTACCGAAACGCTCGAAGCGGTCCCGGCAAAGGTCGCGCAAGGCATCCATGGCGGGCTTCAGGAATTTGCGGGGATCGAACTCGCGCGGGTCTTCCGTCGCGACGCGGCGGAACTGCCCGGCCATGGCCATGCGGCAATCGGTGTCGATATTGACCTTGCGCACGCCGTAGCGGATGCCGCGCTCGATCTCCTCGACCGGGACGCCAAAAGTCTGGGGCATCTCGCCGCCGTATCTGTTGATGATGTCCTGCAACTCCTGCGGCACAGAGGAAGAGCCGTGCATGACCAGATGCGTGTTGGGCAGCTTCTCGTGGATCGCCTCGATCACCTGCATGGCCAGGATGTCGCCGTCCGGCTTGCGGGTGAATTTGTAGGCACCGTGCGAGGTGCCGCAGGCAATCGCCAGCGCGTCGACTTGGGTTGCGGTCACGAAGTCGACCGCCTGATCGGGATCGGTCAGGAGCTGGTCGTGGGAGAGCGCGCCCTCGGCGCCGTGGCCATCCTCGGCCTCGCCTTGGCCGGTTTCCAGCGAGCCGAGCACGCCCAGTTCGCCTTCGACGGAAGCGCCGACCCAATGCGCCATACGTGCGACGCGTTCGGTTATGGCGACGTTGTAGTCGTAGCTTGCCGGCGTCTTGGCGTCCGCCATCAAGGATCCGTCCATCATCACCGAGGTGAAGCCGTGGCGGATCGCGGAAAGGCAGGTGGCCTCGCTGTTGCCGTGGTCTTGATGGATGCATAGCGGGATGGTTGGGTGGATTTCGGTCAGCGCCTCCATCATCTTGGCCAGCATGATGTCGTTGGCATAGGTCCGGGCGCCACGCGAAGCCTGGATGATGACAGGCGCGTCGCAGGCCTTGGCCGCTTCCATGATGGCGAGGCCCTGTTCCATGTTGTTGATGTTGAATGCCGGTACGCCGTAGCCGTGCTCGGCGGCATGGTCGAGAAGCTGGCGAAGGGTGATGCGAGCCATTGTGAATCCTCCTAGATGATGAGCTTCAGCGCCGCTGCAGCAACCGCTTCGGACGTTATGTTGAAATGCCGGTAGAGGTCGGGGGCAGGGGCGCTGGCGCCGAAGCCGGTCATGCCGACGAAAGCGCCGGTCTCGCCGATCCAGCGGTCCCAGCCCAGCCGGGCTGCCGCTTCGACCGCGACGCGCGGCGCCGAGCCGAGGACGGCCTTGCGGGTGGCTCTTTCCTGCTCCTCGAAAAGCTCCCAGCACGGCATCGACACGACGGCGGCGGCGACGCCATGCTCGGTCTCCAGCCTTTCGGCGGCAGCAACCGCGATCTCGACCTCCGAGCCGGTGGCGATCAGGGTGACGGCACGGTGCTCGGCTGGTTCGCGCAGGACGTAGGCACCCTGGCGGGAGCGGTTCTCGTCACTGTGCGACCGACGCAGCATCGGCAGGTTCTGGCGCGACAGCACCAGCACGCTCGGCCGATCCTTGCTCTTCAGCGCGAGTTCCCAGCACTCCGCCGTTTCGATGACATCCGCCGGACGGAAGACGTTGAGATTGGGCGTGGCACGCAGCATCGCCAGGTGCTCGACCGGCTGGTGCGTCGGGCCGTCCTCGCCGAGGCCGATGGAATCGTGTGTCATCACATAGATGACGCGCTGGCCCATGAGCGCCGAGAGCCGCATCGCGCCGCGCGCATAATCGGCGAAGCACAGGAACGTACCGCCATAGGGCACGAACCCTCCATGCAGCGCGATGCCGTTCATGGCGGCCGCCATGCCGTGTTCACGAATGCCGTAGTGAATGTAGCGGCCGGCATAGTCACTCGGCGCAATGCGGTTCATGCCCTTGGTGATCGTCAGATTCGAGTGCGTCAGATCGGCCGAGCCGCCGACGGTCAATTCCGTTGCGCCGTTGATGGCCTCCAGCACCATTTCGGAGGCTTTTCGCGTCGCCACCTTGGTTGCCTTCTCGACATGTTCGCGACGAAAGGCTTCGAGCGCGTCGAAGACCGTGTCGGCCAGTTCGGCGGCGACGGCGTTTTCAAAAGCCTCGCGTCGCGGCGAGGCGGCAAGCCGCTGCTCCCAGGCGCGCCGCATCGCTTCGCCGCGACCGGCAATCTCGCGCCAGGCGAAAAGGATATCATCCGGCACCTCGAACGGCGCGTGGGCCCAGCCGATGTTTTCGCGTGTCGCGGCGATCTCTGCTTCACCCAGCGGTGCGCCGTGCGTCTTTTCCGAACCGCCGAGATTGGGGGCACCCATGCCGATCACTGTGCGGCAGGCAATCAGCGATGGCCGATCCGACCGCCGCGCCGCCTCGATTGCCGCGGCGACTGCTGCCATGTCGTGCCCGGCGACACTTTGGACATCCCAGCCGGCGGCCTTGAAGCGCGCCGGCTGGTCCATCGACGTGGAGAGGGAGGTCGGCCCGTCAATGGAAATCGCATTGTCGTCCCAGAAGACAATCAGGCGGGAAAGCTTCAGGTGACCAGCGAGATCTATCGCCTCGTGACTGATTCCCTCCTGAAGGCAGCCGTCGCCCGCAATCACATAGGTATGATGATCGACCAGATCGGCACCGTAGCGGGCGGCAAGCATGCGTTCCGCCAGCGCCATGCCGACCGCCGTGGAAATGCCCTGTCCAAGCGGTCCGGTGGTGGTCTCCACGCCAAGCGCATGGCCGTATTCCGGATGTCCGGCGGTGCGGCTGCCCAGCTGCCGAAATCGCTGCAATTCCTCGACCTGCATGTCTTCGTAGCCGAGCAGATGATGCAGCGCGTACTGCAGCATCGAGCCGTGGCCGGCTGAAAGCACGAAACGGTCACGGTCGGGCCAGTCCGGTCTCGACGGATCGATATTGATGAAGCGGTTGAACAGCACCGTTGCGACATCGGCCATGCCCATCGGCATGCCGGGATGACCCGAATTCGCCTTTTGGACGCTGTCCATCGCCAGCGCGCGAATGGCGTTCGCCATGTCGCGCTCAGAGACGAGAGCGGTTGTGGTGACGGGCTTCAGTGCTGTTTGGCTGGTCATTGCATCCTCCTCACGACACACGGCTCTTGCGTTCAACCAATTGCAGGATGAGCGGCGTCAGGATCAGCTGCATGGCAAGATCGAGCTTGTTGCCTGGCACCACGATGGAATTTGGCCGCGACATGAACGAGTCGTGGATCATCGACAGCAGATACGGAAAATCGATGCCGCGCGGATTGGCGAAGCGGATAACCAGCATCGATTCGTCGGGTGTCGGAATCCAGCGCGCGATGAACGGGTTGGACGTATCGACGATCGGCACGCGCTGGAAGTTGATGGCGGTCTGCGAGAATTGCGGGACAATGTAGCGGACATAGTCGGGCATCCGGCGCAGGATCACGTCCATCACCGCCTCGGTGGAATAGCCGCGTGTCGAACGGTCGCGATGGATCTTCTGGATCCATTCGAGATTGATGACCGGCACGACGCCGATCTTGAGATCCGCATGCTTGGCCAGATTGATCGTGTCGGTGACGACACAGCCGTGCAGCCCCTCGTAGAAGAGCAGGTCGCTGGGAGCGAATTCGCGCCATTCGGTAAAGGTTCCCGGTGGCGTGCCGTGCTGCTTTTCCTCTTCCTCATCATGAATGTAGGTGCGGGTCTTGCCGGTTCCGCGACGGCCATATTCCGCGAACACCTCTTCGAGAATTCCGAGTTCGTTGGCCGCGGCATTGAAATGGGTGAAGTTCGGGTTGCCGGCCTTTTCCTCCTCGGCCACCTTTGCCTTCATCGCCGCGCGGTCGTAGCGGTGAAATGCGTCGCCTTCGATGAAAGCGGCCTCGATGTTCTCGCGCCGGAAAATCAGCTCGAAGATGCGCTTGACCGAGGTCGTGCCGGCGCCCGACGACCCGGTGATGGTGATGATGGGGTGCTTGGCTGACATGGTGCAGCTCAGGCTCTGAACAGGCCGCGGCGGCTGAACAGCGGCGCACGCTCACCGATGTTGCTCGGCTCTGTGTGGTAGCGCGTGATGCGCGCGACTTCCCGCGCCGACCCGAAGATCATCGGCACGCGCTGATGCAGGCTCTCGGGCTCGATTTCCAGGATGCGGGTGATCGCGTCGGTGGCGGCACCACCAGCCTGCTCTATGAGATAGGCGATCGGGTTGGCCTCGTAGACGAGGCGCAGCCGTCCCTGACCATAGCCCTTGCGCCGATCGCCGGGGTAGAGAAAAACGCCGCCGCGCATCAATATGCGGTAACAGTCGGCGACCAGAGAGGCGATCCAGCGCATGTTGAAATCCTTCTCGCGCGGTCCTTCGGTGCCCTCCAGGCAGTCGTCGACATAGAGCCGCACAGCCTCGTCCCAGTGCCGGTAGTTGGCGGCGTTGATGGCGAACTCCTGAGTGCGTTGCGGAATGATCCGGCTTTCATAGGCCTGGACGAAGGTGCCGAGCCTTGTCGAGAAGACGAAGACATGCGTGCCGCTGCCGAGCGACAGGACGAGTGCCAGCTGCGGCCCATAGATGAAGAAACCGGCGCCTAGCTGGTTCACGCCCGCCTGCAAGAAAGAGGCGGCCGGATCAGCGTCCGGCGCGCCAGTTGCGGTCAGGAGCGAGAAGATCGTTCCGATCGACACGTTGGTGTCGATGTTGGAAGAGCCGTCGAGCGGGTCGATCGCAATGGCGAGTGGCGCTTGCCTGTCGAGCAGGACTGGCTGCTCCAGCTCCTCGGAGGCGTAAAGCGCCACCGGCGCACGGCGCATGGCGTCGAGGAAGATGTCGTCGGAGAAGACGTCGAGATCCTTCTGGACGTCGCCGTCGGCATTGGCGCCACGGGTCTCGGCAAAGGCGGCGCCGAGCACCCCTTGGTTGATGGTGTTGCGGACCTTGATGGCGGCCTGTGTCAACTGACGGACGGTCGTCACAACGGCCGAGCGGAATTCGTCTGGCTGGCCGAGATAGGAGTTCAGAAAAGCGTCGAGCGTTGCCGCTGGCATCGTAACCTCCCCTCCGGCCGCATCTCCTCGGAGCGGCTGGACTGGAGGAATGGAAACAAACGTCACACGATAAGTAAAATTCAATAACTTTACCTGGTCAGTAAAAATAACTTAGTATGCGACATGAGAAACCTCACGCTCAAGCATTTCAAGACCGTCCAGGCAATCATCAAGTGCGGCAAAATTGTCAGCGCAGCCAAGATGTTAGGCCTGTCTCCTCCAGCGCTGACAATCCAACTGCGACAAGTGGAGGAAGAATTCCAGCTGGCTCTGTTCGACCGAACGTCGGACGGCATGCGTCCCACTGCCGCAGGTCTGGCTTTCGTCGAGACAGCGCAGGTTATCGAGGAGCATCTCGGTTTGCTCGAAGACAAGATGGATGCCATCAAGGGCGTACGCACCGGCAGCTTGAGGCTCGGCGTCGTTTCCACAGCCAAATATTTCGCGCCGCGGCTGATGGCTGCGTTCATGAAGGACCATCCCGACATCGACATGCGGCTTGCCATCGGCAATCGTGCCCAGACGATCGACAACCTCAGGAACCACGACATCGATATCGCGCTGATGGGGCGTCCGGCGAAAGAGGTTCCGGTGCGTGCTTCGGTCTTCGGTGATCATCCGCTGGTCATCATCGCGCCGCCCGACCATCCCTTGGTGGCGGCGCGCGATATCTCCAAGGAGCGGATTGCCGAGGAGCATTTCCTTATTCGCGAGCCCGGCTCCGGAACCCGTATCTCGTTGGAAATATTCCTGAGCGACGTGCCTGGGCGCATCGACGACCTCGGTGTCGAGATGGCCTCGAACGAAACGATCAAGCAGGCGGTGATGGCTGGTCTGGGCATCGCCTTCATCTCTGCTCACACCATCGCTGCGGAAACCGAGGCAGGCCGGCTTGTCATCCTCGACGTTGTCGGCATGCCGATCCGCCGACAATGGTTCTCGGTGATGCGAACCGATCACGCAATCTCGCCGGCGATGGCCACATTCAACGATTTCCTGATGCGCAAGGGCGCAATGTACCTGCCCCTTTTCGGAAAGCTGTATCCAGACAAGGCTGGATGACACTGCACGAGCGCAACGGATGAAAGTCCGGTGGAGAACGCCCGCGCTCGTTGGTATTATATAAGCGATATGTTATGTTGCAGTGCGAAAGAGCGGGGGCCACGTCCTTTCACACCGTAAGCGATCTGTATGTGCAACCCCTGCAGACTGTTCGGAACTCTCCCGGGTATGGGTTCGGGAATTCGATGGGGAAAAGGGGTAATGCTTTACACACTCGTTATGATGGTCTGCCTGACGGATGGACCGCGGACCTGCGAACAACGCGAGGAAATGGTAGACGGTCTGGCGATGAATCCCGGGACTGCCTTCATGCAGGCGCAGCCGCTGGTGGCAAGGTGGATCGAGACGCATCCCGGTTATTTCGTGCAGCGCTGGCGTGTGCTGCCTGGCAGAGAGTCGTGAGACAGGCGGCCAAGGTCTATTTCTTCACGATGAGCGTTTCCGAGACAGTCTTCGACAACTGGTAAAGCCGCTGCTCGATTATCGTCGGCACATCGCAGACATAAGTCAGCGACTGGACGCGTTCGTTGAAAATTCGCGTCGCGAAATTCAGTTGATCGGTTCGCCGTTCTACTTCGTCCGGATCCGCATCGGCCTTGGCGCGCAGCGCGTCCACTTCGGATGCTTCCTTGCGCAACTGTGCCGCCATTTCCAGCTGTTTGTGGGCATAGCGGGAGATGCCGGAGATCACGTGCGAACGCTCGGCGTCCATGTGATCGAACATTCCCTGCACCAGCATCGTCATTTTGGTTGCGACCTGCTCGGGCGGTAGGGAAGTCGCGAAATCCTTGATCTCCTTCTGGGCTTGTGCAATCGGCGTCCGCCGGGCCGCCACAGCATCGACAAGCGCCGACACGCCTGGATCCTTCGCCCAATCCTTCGCGGTCGCCGGAAGCTCCGGCCCATTCCAGATCTGGCCAAGCGAGAGCTGTGGCACCTTACGCTGCATGCAGGGCCAGTCGGGATCGGTGTTTGCCGCGGCGGCGCCCTCCATCGACGCAAGCGTGGTGACCAGAACCAGAGTGTGAACAAGTCTCATTCGCGCCATCAGGCGTTTCCTCCCATGTCCTGTTTGCGGATCACCAAACCGCGCGAAGGGTCGTATGCGATGATGGCGCCGCCCAGGAACAGCAGCGTGCAGCCGGCGACGACGCCCAGCGACAGCCATTCGATCTGCCCGTAGAAGGCAAAACGGATCAGTTCGACGGCATAGGTGAACGGGTTGCAGAGGCAGATCTTGTAGAGCAGGGGGCTCGCCTCCTGGATGCGCCACAAGGGATACAGCGCCGGAGACGCGAAATAGCCGGGAAAGATGACGAAGTTCATGATGCCGGCGAAGTTTTCAAGCTGCTTGATCAGCGAAGACAAGAGCATGCCGAGCGCGCAAAGCATCATGCCCGACAGGAACAGTGCCGGCAGAACATAGAGATAGCCGAGTGGCGGCGCTTTGACGCCCCACAACCAGGCAACGATCAGGAACGCGTAGACCTGCACGATCGATACGGCCACACCGGCCAGCATCTTCGACACCAGCAGGAACCAGCGCGGAAACGGGCTGACCAGCAGGATGCGCATGTTGCCCATCTCGCGGTCGTAGACCATCGACAGTGAAGACTGCATGCCGGAAAACAGCAGGATCATGCCGCAAAGGCCCGGCGTGATATAGACCTCGTAGAGCACATAGGTCTTGTAGGGCGGGATGATCGACACGCCAAGCACCTGGCGAAAGCCGGCCGCGAAGATGAACAGCCAGACCAGCGGCCGGACCAGCGAGGAAATGAAGCGTTCGCGCTGGTGCAGGAAGCGCAGGCACTCGCGCAGGACGACGCCTTTCAGGCAAATGAGATAGTGGCGCAGGCCGAATGGCTCGGACCGCACCGGCATGATGCCGGCGACCTTTCCGGGCATCGAAGGGGCGCTCATGGCGACGTCTCCGTCATGCCCGCCGCATCGACGCGGCTGAGCTTCGAAAAGGTTTCGCGAATCGAACTTCCGCCGTTCGCACGGATCACATCCGACACCTTGCCGCTGGCGACCAGGTCACCCCGCCGCAGTATGATGACATGGTCGGCGTCTTCGACTTCGTCGATCAGATGCGTGGCCCAGAGCACGCCGATGCCCTCTGCTTGGACGAGCTTGCGGATGGTGGCGAGGATGCCCGCGCGAGATTCGATATCCAGGCCGACGGTCGCCTCGTCAAGCAGGAGCAGGGAAGGTCGGTGCAGCAGCGCCCTGGCGATTTCGATGCGCCGCATCTGACCGCCGGAGAGGCTGCGTGCCTTGTCATGCTGGCGGCCCTGCATGTCGACCGTTTCCAGCAGCGCGGCAATGCGCTGGCGAGCTTCGCGTCCGCCAATGCCATGCAACGAGGCATGGTAGGAGAGATTCTGGTAGACGCTGAGGTCGAGATCGAGCGTGCGTGCCTGGAACACGATGCCGACCCGCCTGAGTGCTTCGCCGGACGCGCGGCGAATGTCATGGCTGAAGATGCGGATCGATCCGTGACGCGTGTCGTAGAGGTGGCTTATCAGTGAGAACAGCGTCGTCTTGCCGGCCCCGTTGAGGCCGAGCAGAACGGTGAAAGTCGCCGGCGCGATCGAGAAGGAGACGTCGTTGAGCGCCCGCTTCTGGCCATAGGAATGGCTGACGGCTCGGACATCGAGCGCCGCCACCTCGTCTCCCGGTCCGCTTGTCCTCATATGCTGCATACCGGATCGCTCCTTCAGGACGCGTTGGCCTATTGGCGCCCCTGATCGCCTTTTGTCTTACTTGATCGTAATCTTGCCCTTCAGTCCCTTGTCGGCAAGGTCGGGAACCGACCAGGTATATTCGCCCGGGCGAACGGTATGGAACTGCACCTGGATCGTTCCCGCGTCGTCGAATTCCAGCCAGGCCGGTCCGCCGTCCATATGCACTTCCAAATCGTTGATGACGATCTGGTCCATCCAGACATTGCGGAAGAGATCGGTCACGAACTTGTACTCGAAACCGCCCTTGGACGTGATCTTCCAGCGATAGCCCTGGCCGGCGATCAGCTCGAAGTCCTTCTGATTGACCGCATAGGTGGAATCGGCCGAACCGATAATCAATTCCGGCAGGTTCTTGCTGGCACGCGACGGTTTTGACGTCGCATCGTCGGCGTTTGCTACGATCGGAGCAAGGACAAATCCGGCGAGCGCGGCGAAGAAAAACCTACGGCAAAGTTTCATGTCTTGAGCCTCCCGATGATCAATGTCTGCTATTTGGGCGAAATGACCACACCCCAGGGCTGCTGGCCCACAGTGAGCGATTGGACCGGCTCGTCGGTGGCCGTGTCGATGAAGGTGATATCGTTGGAATTGCCATTCGTGGTGATCAGCGTTTTCTGGTCGGGCGTGAAGGCCCGATGCCAGACGCGCTGGCCGACGAGGATGTATTTTTCCACCTCATAAGTGTCGGTATTGATCACCGCGACATGGTTCGCCGGGCCGAGCGCGACATAGGCTTTCTTGCCATCGGCGCTGATGGCGATGCCTACCGGCTGGATGGTTTCGGCCCGCAGTCCCTGAATCGCGAACTGGATCTTCTTCACCACTTCGCGTTTGGCGTTGTCGATGACGCTGACGGTGCCGCCGACCTCGGCGCTGACCCAGACCTGCGAGCCGTCGGGCTTGAATTCGGCGAAGCGAGGGCGCGTGTCGACCAGCACATTGTCCGTCACCTCATGCGTGCCGGTGTCGATGAAATGCGCCATGCTGGTGGTTTCCGAGGTGTTGACCATGGTCTTGCCGTCGGGGCTGACACCCATGCCTTCCGGCTCCACGCCGACTGGTATCTCGGCCAGGACCTGCTTGCTTTCGACGTCGATGGCGGTGACGAGATTGTCGTCCTCATTGGCGACATAAAGCGTCTTGCCGTCGGGCGAGAGGACGAACAATTCGGGATCGGGGCCGGATGGCAGCGTACCGACGATTTCAAGTGTCGCGGTGTCGATGATTTGGATCGTGTCGTCATCGCTGGCGCATAGATAGACGAATTTGCCGTCATGCGAGATGGTGATGCCGCGAGGTCTCTGGCCGACTTCGACGGTCTTCACCACCTGCATCGTCGCCGTGTCGACGACGGTCATCGTGTTGTCCTTCTCGTTGGACACGTAAGCCGTATAGGCCGATGCCGGGCTGGCCGTGAAGCCGGCCGCGAGAATGGCGAATGCGCAAGCTCGTTTCTGCACGCAAATTCCTCCCGATTGACTCTACTTGAGAGCGCACTTCGTTTCCGGCTGATCGACACCGAGAGTGTCGAGTTCGGAGACCTGGTGAAGATAGCCCTCCTGTGGCGATGTCGAGACGACCGACTTGGTGTCGCCAAGCAAGATCGGCTGGCGAAGCTGGAGGTTCCATTTGCGGAAGGTCAGCTTCTGCCCCTTGAAAGCAGCAACCGAAAAATCGTCAGAGCGTATATAGTCGCTGATCTTTTTCGCATCGTCGCCCTTGGTGCGCGTGGTGGCCTCGCCGACCGCACGCACCGCGGTCCAGGCCGACATGTCTTTGGAGAGCATCCGCCGGCTCGTCGTCTTCAGGAAGCGGCTCTGCATCTGGATGCCGCCCCATTGTTCGCTGGCGGGATGCCATGACGATGCAACCAGACCGGCCGTGCCGGCGACCAGCCGCGGCGTCCAGGTGCGGTAGGGCACGTAGGTGCCGAAAACCTCGCTTTCGTCGGCGACAAGCACCACGTCATGCTCCGGCACGTCTTGCGTGAACACGGAAATCTGCTGCTGTATCTGCGTGGCGCCGGTGTCGGTGCGCCTGGCTGTGCCGGTATCCTTGAATTCCTTCTCGGCGACGATCTGGCCGCCGAAGCGGGTTGCCGCGCGGCGCAGCGCATCGGCGTAGAGATGATCCTGCTCATGCGATCCATAGAGCAGCACCCAATTCGGCCACTTCTTCACCATGAGATACTGCGCCAGCGCGTCGGCCAGCATGCTGCGCGTCGGCGCGATATGGAAAACGTTGATGCGGCAGTCCTCCTCGCGAAGGCTGTCGTCGGTGGCGCCGACGTTGAAGATCAGCACGCCTTTGTCGCGGGCGATGTCGGCGATCGACAGCAATTGTTTGGCTGAAAGATCGGCGACCACATAGCGGTCGCCCTTGGCGATCATGCCTTCGAATGCCTGAACCGCGTCGCCGTCGGGCTTGACCTCGGTCACGTCGAGGCTGAATTTCTGGTTGGTGAACTTTCCCGTCGTGTTGTTGTCGCCGATCGCCACCTCGGCGCCGGCGACACCTTCGTCACGTGGCGGCAGGTCGAGCATGGAAAGCGTCAATTGCGGTGCGTAGGCCCGCAAATAGCCTATCTTGATTTCAGTTATCTTTTTTTCCGGCTTCGCCACCGTTTCCTGGCCTGTCGCGTCGGAAACGTTGACGGTCAGGGAAAAAAAGCACAAAAAGGCAGCGAGAGTGCCTGGCACCGCGCTCGTCATCGATAGTAATTACCCATTCTTGCGCAGAGGTTCGACGGTTGCCGGACCCGCGCCAAGTCAAGGTGCCCATGATCAACTTAGCCGACCCGCAAAATTTATCAAACCCTATAGGACGACTTTTCGCGCCTGCCAGAACGGTGCGGAAGGTCGCCAGCATCGATTCGCATGGCAACACCGGCGAGACGTGGCGCAGGGGGATCGACCGCCTCTATAAAAGCGTCTTGTCCTCCAAACTGGAGAAACTGTTCAAATGACCAGAATGCTGGCAAGCGTCACCGGCATCGAAGAGGCGGAGATCGCTCTTTCTGGAGGTGTCGATATCGTCGACCTGAAGGACCCGAAGGCGGGAGCCCTGGGCGCGGTGTCCATGGAAACTATGCTCCGAACGATCTCTTTCAT
>NZ_RZRW01000880.1:0-1709 GCF_003998745.1 Mesorhizobium sp. M7A.F.Ca.US.014.04.1.1
ACGCGATCTGGTCGAGGCCGCCTACACGCTGGGTTCCACCAACAGCGGCATCGTCAACCGGGTGATCATGCCGGCCAATGCGCCGGAGGTCGCCGAGACGCTGCGGCTGGTGCTCGGCTGGGCCTGGACCTATGTCATCGTCGCGGAACTGATCGGCTCGTCATCCGGCATCGGCTACATGATCATCAACAGTCAGTCGCGGCTGGCGACGGGTCAGATCATCTTCGGCATCATCGTCATCGGACTGATCGGGCTGTTGTCCGACTTCGCCTTCAAGGCCTTCAACCGCTGGCTCTTTCCGTGGAGCCTGGCGTGAACAAGCTTCTCATCGAGGGCGTTTCGCGCACCTTTGCCGGCGTGCGCGGCGGTCAGCCGGTCAAGGCGCTGATGCCGATCGACCTGGCGGTCGCCGCCAACGACTTCATCACTATTCTGGGGCCGTCCGGCTGCGGGAAGTCGACACTGCTCAGGATTGTCGCGGGCCTGGAAGCATCGAGCGAGGGCCGTGTGCTGCTCGACGGCAAGGCGGTGACCCGGCCGGGGCCGGATCGCGGCATGGTCTTTCAGTCCTACACGCTGTTTCCCTGGCTGACTGTGGCGCAGAACATCGCTTTCGGCTTGCGCGAACGCGGAATGCCCGAAAAGGAGCGGGACGGGGTCGTCGCTTCCTACGTCAATCTCGTCGGCCTGAAAGGGTTCGAGAACCATTGGCCGAAGCAGCTCTCCGGCGGCATGCAGCAGCGCACGGCGATCGCCCGGGCGCTGGCTAACGATCCGGAGATCCTGTTGCTGGATGAGCCGTTCGGCGCGCTCGACAACCAGACGCGCGGTCTGATGCAGGAACTGCTGCTCGGCATCTGGGAACGGCGCCAAAAGACGGTGCTGTTCGTCACCCATGACATCGAGGAGGCGATCTTCATGGCCTCGCGCGTCATCGTGATGACGGCGCGGCCTGGCCGCATCAAGTCGGATGTCGCCATCGACCTGCCGCATCCGCGCCATTACACGCTGAAGACCAGCCCGGAATTCTCGGCGCTGAAAGCGCGGCTGACCGAGGATATTCGGGTCGAGGCGATGCGCACGGCGCAGGCGTAGTCAGACCGACACAGCCTGATCATCTGGAAAGATACTTGGCTCGCTCAACAGACGCTTGAGGCGAGGAAGATCACGTTTCGGGGCGTCCAGAGCCGCCTCACGTGACACCTCTGCTCAGGCGGCCAGCAGCTGCTTGCGGTCGACGCGCTCCTGCTGCGGCGAGCGGGCGTAGAGTTCGCGGTAGCATTTGGAGAAATGCGAGGCCGAGACGAAGCCGCAGGCGACCGCCACCTCGACCACTGGCATCGAGGACTGGATCAGCAGGTGCCGAGCGCGGTCGAGCCGGATTTCGAGATAATAGCGGGCGGGGGAGCGGCCCATCTCGGTGCGGAACAGCCGCTCGATCTGGCGGCGCGACAGGTCGACATGATCGGCGATCTCGATCAGTGACAGCGGCTCCGACAGATTGCCTTCCATCAACTCGATGATGGTCAGCACTTTCGAGTTCTGGACGCCGAGGCGGGCGCGCAGCGGCAGGCGCTGGCGGTCGGTGGGGCTGCGCACGCGGTCGGTCAGCACCTGCTCGCAGACGCGGTTGACGAGGTTCTCGTCAAAGTCGTCGCCGATCAGCTTCAGCATCATGTCGAGTGCGGCGGTGCCACCGGCGCCGGTGT
>NZ_RZRW01000881.1:0-1707 GCF_003998745.1 Mesorhizobium sp. M7A.F.Ca.US.014.04.1.1
TCCTTTCATGAGCGTTTGACGATGATTGGCACGAGCCTCACGGCTCGCCGGGAACGGGATCTTTGAGAATATTCGGCGTTGGAGCGGTGCGGCGTGGGAACGCACTGGCGAGAAGGCCGGCGCCTATCTCTCCGTCGCCATCGACGATCCCTCCTTCATACAAGCGATCCGCGCCAATCTGTTCCAGTCCGATGCCGAGAAAAATGTCTGGGCCTTGCACTGGAGCCGGCCGTCCAAGCGTGCCGAGTGAGGCTGATCGGATGCCTCGACCCCGCGACAGCGAACCGCTCACAGCAAACCCTTTGATCGATCGGGCGCTGGTCAAACCCTTCGACCCGATCGCCTGTCAGGCCGCCGCCGCGCACAGCGAAGGTCAAGGGCGGCCGGACGCTTGCCAATCGCTGCGGACGCTCATCGCCGAGCTGTTTGCGGCAAGCAAGTCCGGCCGGCGAAGCCTTGCCCTTGACGGAAGCGAGCACGGTGGCAGGGTTTTCGCACGTCGGGACGGCGGTGCATGCGCTGCCGTCCACAGAGGCACGGCCATTCTATCCGCATGCGTGATCCTCATCCTCTCAGTATCCGCAATTTGCGCGGAACCACTATCGCGCAATGAGCGGCCGGCGCGTCCGAGCAGCAAGACTTGGTCCGCCGACCCCTGGTCTGTGCATATCCAGGAGGCTGCAAAGCGGTTTGCCCTTTCCGAGCGATTGCTGCGCGCCGTCATGCAGGTCGAGAGCTTTGGCGATGTTCATGCTGTGTCGAGCAAGGGCGCGATGGGCCTGATGCAGATCATGCCGGCGACGTGGGAAGAACTGCGGATCAAGCATCATCTTGGCGACGATCCTTACCAACCGCACGACAACATTCTTGCCGGCGCCGCTTACCTCCGCGAGATGCTCGACCGCTTCGGCCGGAACGGCTTCCTTGCTGCCTACAATGCCGGTCCCAGGCGCTACCAGGAACATCTTGCGACGGGCCGGCCGCTGCCGCGAGAGACAGTCGACTACGTCCGAAAACTCGTGCCGCTGATCAACGGTGCGGTTCCCATTCCAACTCGCGCACGACATGGAGCGGGCAGAGCGAGCGCACTCGAAGCGTCGATTTTCGCGCACGTCGTGAACACACGGAATAGCTCGGTTCCGCAGGGTGAGCGCGAGACTGATGTTCCCGTAGAGACCGTCTTCACGGCGACCCGTTCACCCAGCGTGCGAGCACCCGTGGACAAAGCGGTCACCGATCTTACGGCCCTTGTACCGCAACCGGACGGCTCGCGCAGTGAAGGCGTATCAGTCCGAACCCCGCTGTTCGTAATCCGTTTGTGCAGACCTCCGCCGCGACTCCACAATGATCTCAGCATTCCTGGTCAATCGCATTCCGACCTGTTCCGTCGCGGAAATTGCGGCGGGAGGGTTGGCCGTGAGAGAGGGCGAAGAGGGATGGCAGGATAAAGGGCCGCGATGTGCGGCTCGGTCGGGGTGTTGGATCTCAAGGGTTTGCGCACCGGTTCTGCGATGTGCGCGAGAAATCCGCGATGTGCGCGATCAGCAATTTCTCAAAGTTTTCAACAGAAGCCGCACCTCGCGGGAAGAATGCTCATGAGCACGGATAACGAATTCCGCGTCCGGCCTGGCCGCATTCGTTCCCGGGCCAGTCAGCGTGCACGCCCCTTCATCTCCCAGGCACTGGCCGCTGCACAAAGGGCAGGGG
>NZ_RZRW01000882.1:0-1698 GCF_003998745.1 Mesorhizobium sp. M7A.F.Ca.US.014.04.1.1
GCCTTGGCTGTTTCCGGTTTCATCCCTGTCATCTCGCTCCGCTCGCTGCGGTCCCGCCGGCCGGCTGTCCCAGTATCGTCACCAGCCTCGGCCCTTCAGCTTGGTCAGCGTCGCTTCGAGGTCGGCCAGATTGTCGGCGGCAGTGCCGTCGCCCGAGAGCGTGTTGTGAACAGCGTTCCAGAACTGGCTCGACGCCTCGTTGTATTTGATCCTGGTGGCGGCCGAGGGGCGCGGCACCGCATTGAGAAAGATCTGCTTCCAGCGCGGAATAATCGGGTGTTCCATGGCAATGTCGGCATCGTCATACAGCGCCTGGATGGTCGGCAGATTGGACGTCTTCAGCGCGCGGTATTTCTGCATCGCGGGCGAGGCAATGAACTTGACCAGCTCGATCGCGGCATCCGGATGCTTCGAATATTTGGAGACCGCGAGGTTCCAGCCACCCAGCGTCGCGACCGGTCGGGCGCCTTCGCCGGTGCCGGCCGGCAGCGGCGCCACGTCGAACTTGCCCTTGATCGGCGAGCCCTCGCCGTTGCCGAGCGCATAGGCATAGGGCCAGTTGCGCATGAACACCGCGTTGCCGGTCTGCCAGACGCCGCGCGATTCCTCTTCCTGGTAGGCGAGCACGCCGGGCGGCGCGATGGTCCCGACCCAGCCCTTGACCATATCGAGCACCGCCGCCGCTTTTGGATTGCTGATGGAGATGGAGCCGTCCGGCTCGATGATCTGGCCGCCGCCATTCGACATCACCCATTCGAGCGCGTCGCAGGTCAGCCCCTCATAGGCGTTGCCCTGAAAGACGAAGCCCCAGATATCCCGATTGCCGGCTGCACGTTCCTTATCCATGACCAGCCTGGCGGTGTCCGCCAGTTCCTTCCAGGTGGCCGGCACCTTGGCGCCATATTTGTCGAGGAGATCCTTGCGGTAGTAGAGCGCCGGCGCATCGGTGAAGATCGGCAAGGCGACGAGCTTGCCATTGACGGTCTGCGACCGGATGATCGACGGGAAATGCTCGGCCACGATGTCCCTGGTCGCTGCGGTCAAATCGACGAGCTGGCTGGCGAGCTGCGGCGCCCAGATCACGTCCGTCTGGTAGACGTCGATGTCGCTGTTTCCGGCGGCAAGCCACAGCCGGTACTGGCCGAACTGGTCGGTCCCGGACGTCGGCATGACGACGATGTTGACCTTGTTGCCGCTGTCTTTCTCGTAACGGTCGAGGATCTCGCGCAGCACCTTGATGCCGTCGCCGGTATCGCCCGACACCATCGACAGCTCGACGGCCCGCGCCGGCGTACCAATCAGCATGGCGGCGACGCCGAGCGCCAGGAATGCGTGAGAAAACTTCATGGTGATGGATGTCCCTCCGCAGCCGGCGACAGGAAACACTCCACGCGCCGGCAGCTTGTCGGACCCCGCCTTCCATTGAATGCGAAGCGGCGCTTTGGGTTCCCAAATCGCGCCGTTCCTGCGTGAGGCGACACCCATCAGGGGGTGTTGAGATTCAGGTCAGGCCGAGTCGAAAATGGTGGTTTCCGAGAACCGGAGCGGAGCGTACTTTTGGGTACGTGAGCACCGGAAGCGCAGGAAGCCATCATTTGCAGGCCGGCATCACCTGAATATCAGCACACCCTAGCCTTCCCAGGCGACAGGCATCATCCCCAGCCGCTCATAGAGCCGGACGGCGGCGGGATTCTCGAC
>NZ_RZRW01000883.1:0-1696 GCF_003998745.1 Mesorhizobium sp. M7A.F.Ca.US.014.04.1.1
CCAATTCGGCCAATTCGCAGTTCTTCATCATGTTCGCTCCGGCACCGCCGCTCGACGGCCAGTACACCATCGTCGGCAATGTCGTCAGCGGCATGGAACTGGTGGATCACATCAAGAAGGGCGACCAGGCGGATAACGGCACGGTCTCCGACCCCGACCGGATGATCAAGGTGCGCATCGCCGCAGACAAGTAAAATTGTCAAATAACTCTGTTTTCTCAAAAGGATATCTGACATGGCCGAAATCAAGGACCGCGAGAACGCGCTCATCATGGAAACGACCAAGGGCACGGTCGTCATCGAACTTTTCCCCGACCTGGCGCCGGGCCACGTCTCCCGCATCAAGGAACTGGCTAGGGAAGGCGCCTATGACGGCGTGGTCTTCCACCGCGTCATCGAAGGCTTCATGGCCCAGACCGGCGACGTCAAGTTCGGCAATTCGAGCAAGCCTTCCTTCGCGCCGTCCCGCGCGGGCATGGGCGGCTCTGAGAAGCCGGACCTGAAGGCCGAATTTTCCAACGCCAACCATGGCCGCGGCACCTGCTCGATGGCCCGTTCGCAGAACCCGAACTCGGCCAATTCGCAGTTCTTCATCTGCTTCGACGATGCCGCCTTCCTCAACCGCCAGTACACGGTCTGGGGCCAGGTCATCGAAGGCATGGACAATGTCGACAAGATCAAGCGCGGCGAGCCGGTGCAGGATCCCGACAAGATCGTGTCGCTGAAGGTCGCGGCCGACGTCAAGTAAGGGCAAACGACAATGATGGGCGTCGTCTGGTCGCTTCTCGGCATCCTATCCGGCGCCTTCATTGCCATTCAGGCGCCGATCAATTCGCAGCTGGCGCGCGGCCTGGGTCTCCCAGTCGCGGCGGCTGCGTTTTCGTTCCTGTCGGGCGCGATCGTGCTCGGCATTATCTCCGTTACGGTGGTGAAGCTGCAAGGCATCTCGCTCGACTGGAAAGCGCCGGCGCCCTGGCTGTTCGTGGCCGGCGGCATGCTCGGCGGTTTCTATGTCACGCTGTCGACGATCCTGACGCCACGCATAGGTGCTGCCGCGCTGATGGCGTTTCTGGTCGCCGGCCAGTTGCTGGCCGGCATGCTCATCGACCGCGTCGGCTTCCTCGGCGTCGCGGTGCGTGAAATCTCGCTCGGCCGCGTTGCCGGCGCGGTGCTGCTCTTGGCCGGAGCGCTGCTCGTCCGGCTCTACTGATGCGCGTCGATGTCTTTGACTTCGACTTGCCGGAGGAGCGCATCGCGCTCCGCCCGGCGCAGCCGCGTGACAGCGCCAAGATGCTTCTGGTCAAGCCCGGCGAAGGGCTCGAGGACCGGACGGTTGGCGACCTGCCGTCCTTGCTCAGGGCCGGCGACGTGCTGGTGTTCAACGACACCAAAGTCATTCCGGCGCAGCTCAAAGGCATAAGGCGGCGGGGCGAGGCGACGGCGCAGGTCGAAGCCACGCTGCATATGCGCATGGCGCCGGACCGCTGGCTGGCCTTCATGAGGCCGGGCAAGCGCATTGCCGCCGGCGACCGCATCCATTTCGGCCATGACGGCAATTCCTGTTTCCTCGGTCAGCTCGACGCCACGGTGATCGAGAAAGGCGAGGGCGGCGAGGCGCTGCTTGGCTTCGACCTGTCGGGGCCGTTCCTCGACGAGGCGCTGCACGCGGTAGGCCATATTCCGCTGCTGCCCTATAT
>NZ_RZRW01000884.1:0-1692 GCF_003998745.1 Mesorhizobium sp. M7A.F.Ca.US.014.04.1.1
GACGATCTGGCGGATCAAGACGCCAGTCATTTTTCCGCTCCGCCGGCTGCGCGCTCGGCAAGGACGCGGTTGGCGATGCGATGGCATTCGACGCCGACAGGAACGCCACAATAGATCGTGAGATGGGTTATCAGCGCGTCCAGCTCATCACGGGTGACACCGTTGCGAAGGGCGCCGCGAAAATGGAGTTCCCACTCATCCATGCGGTTGAGCGCGGCAATCATCACGATGTTCAGCATGCTGCGGGTCTTGGCATTCAGCCTGTCGTCGCCCCATGCAGCTCCCCAGCAATATTCTGTAACAAGCGCCTGAAAGCCCTTGGAAAATTCGGTCGCTTTGCTCAGTGAATTTTCAACGTATTCGCTGCCCAGCGTCGCCTTGCGGCGCTCCAGTCCACGCTCAAATAACGTCTCGTTCATTCGTCTTCCCTTCATTTTCAGCGTGGGCGCAAGAGAAACTCGCGGACGTGGTCGGACACCAGTTTGGATGCCTCGACCAGGACGCTGTGCTTCAGGCCGGTCAAAATGCGCAATTCCGAATCAGGGATCAGCCGGTGCATCGTCTCGGCCATTCGGATATTCGACCCCTGATCAAATTCGCCCGTCATCACCAGCGTCGGCTGCCTGATTTCGGCAAGCCGATCCACGAGTTCGGTAAGGCCGAACACCCGATACGCCTCCAGATAGGAAGGCACATGGACAGCCTTGAGCTCGGCAATTCTCTGCTCGATTACATCCGGGTGGCGATCGGCAAACTCCTTGGTGAACCAGCGGTCGTGCGCGGCCCCGACGATTGCATCCATGCCACCGTCGCGGATCATCCGCAGGCGCGCCACAACCTTTTCCCGTTCGGCCGGTGTGCGGCCAGCAACGGCGGAAAGAAGAACGACACGCTCGAAGCGAGCTGGATAGGAGTAGGCCAGCTCCTGCGCGATCAGACCACCTAGCGAAAAGCCGACCAGATGGGCTTTGCGCACGCCCGCTTCGTCCATCACCTTAACGATGTCGGCGGCGAACTTCTCGACGGAATATTCCGAGTCGATGCGCGCGGACTGGCCATGCCCGCGCAGGTCGGAACGAACAACGTCAAAACTGCCTTCCAGTTCGCGGCTAACGCCGTCCCAGCTTTCTAGATTGGCGCCGACACCGTGCACCAGCACGAGAGGATGACCCTCACCGCTTCTCTTATAGGCGATCAGACCATCTTTGGTGCGCATCAGCGCCATTCTAGGCACTCCCGTTCAAGCTCATCTTTTTGGTATACCAACAGGCAAACATATGGTCAACCGTATTTAAATGGGCTACTTGTGGTGAATGAATCGAACGCGTAGCTGTGATGACAGGAACGACGGGAGAGCCGCGATGCATGAATGGACTGGGTGGTCGATTGCTGGTTCGCCGACGTTGCGCGAGCAGACCGTTGTCACGTTGCGCGAGGCGCTGCTCAACGAGGTGTTCAAGCCGGGTGACAAGCTGGTGGAACGGAAGCTGGCCGAGCAGACCGGCGTAAGCCGCACAAGCATCCGGGAAGCGCTTAGCCAGCTTGAATCCGAAGGGCTCGTCACTCGGATAGCCGGCAAGGGCATGTTCGTGACGCGTCTGTCGGAACAGGAAATCCGGCAAATCTACGAGGCCCGCGCAATCCTCGAATCGGCGATGACGCGCATGTTTGTCGAACGGGCCAGCCTGGGAC
>NZ_RZRW01000885.1:0-1688 GCF_003998745.1 Mesorhizobium sp. M7A.F.Ca.US.014.04.1.1
CAACGACACCGATGTCGCCGCCGTCGGCAACTGGGAAACCGGCCGCAATCTGCCCAAGACCGAGAACCTGCTGAAGACCGCCGCCTTCCTGCGCGTCGACCCGGTTGCGCTGGGCCAGGGGCAGGTCGTGTTTCTCGACGATGCCGGACCGGTTGCCGATGCGGAGATCGTCACCGATGCAGGTCCGCTACCCGCCAGCTCGATGGACATCGAGGTGCTGGGCGCGGCCGTCGGTGGCGACGATGGCGATTTCACCTTCAACGGCGAGCCGGCGGGTTACGTCCAGCGCCCGCCGGGCGTGCGCAACCTGCCGAAGGTGTTCGCCCTGCACGTGCTCTCGGATTCCATGGTGCCGCGTTACGAGCCCGGCGACCTGATCTATTGCGGCGGCCGCGACGCCGTACCGGGCGACCATGTGGTGATCGAGACCTTCCCGGAGGAAAACGAGCGCAACGGCAAGGCCTTCATCAAAAAGCTGGTCAAGCGCACGGCGGGCGAGCTGGTCGTCGAGCAGTACAACCCGCCGAAGACGTTGACCTTCAACCGCTACGCCATCAAACATGTCTGGCGCGTGATTCCGCTGAAGGAATTGCTGGGGTATTGAGCAAGGGATGCTCTTCCTTCTCCCCCTGCGGGAGAAGGAAGAACCAGCGCTGGCACCCTCCCACTCAAGCCCGCCGCGATCCCTCCAGCGGCACATCCCTGTCGCTCAGCATCCGCGCTTCGCTGCGCACGCGCTGGCGCTCGTCGACAAACGCCGCCTGGATCGAAATCGCCGTCCCCGGCAGTCCGTCGGCGCGGCAGGCCGAACAGACGATACGGCCCGACAGAGCGGACAGCGGCGTATTCCCCGTCACCCCGAACCGCTTCAGCTGATCGGGTCGCCACCACCTGTTGCGGCCACAATCGGCGCACTCGACCGAGATCGAGGCGACATGCGCGATCGTTGGTTCCTTGCCCGGCAATGCCATCGCCCCTGCCTCGTCTTTGTTCCTGATTTGTTCGCATATTCCTGTGTTTTACGCCGGGAGTCGAGTCGCAGTTTTCAAACTTTCCCAGAAGTTTTTCTTCTAGCGTAATTTGAGTTATGCTTTCATAAATGTATGAAAATGTGAGTCGGGTACGAACCTGCCCACTGCATCAGACCCGGGAGCGATAATGGACGCTTTTGCCGCCGATTTTGCCCGTTCCTGCGGCTACGCCGGCGACAGCCTGGCCTTGCTTGAAGCCTTCGAAGCAATCCGTCGCAGCGGCATCGCCCACGCCCGTCAGGATCACGTCAGGCGCAAGGCGGTGATCGACGAGTTGAAACCGTCGGAGGCGCTGTTCCTGGCCGCTATCGGTCCGGCACTCTCGGCGCAGGAGGTAATCGAGGACGCCGCCCGCTTCATAGCCTGCTGGCGCAACATACCGCGCTGGCGCCAGGAGCGGCGCCTGCCCGACCTGATCAGGGCCAAGCAGCAGCGCCTGGTGGCGCGCTATTTCCGCCGCCATGGCCACAGGCTCTGGGCAAGGGAAGCGGTGTGAGGACTGGACCAGCCATTTGCGGGTTCCATCAGCCATTTTTTCTTTCTAGACTGCGCAGGGGTGGCTGACCGTTCGACGTGCATAGTTTGGAATGTTCAAGACTGCCCGCTCAAAATTTCAAACCTGGATAACGGCCGGCGACGAGCAGGGCGGCGATGGTT
>NZ_RZRW01000886.1:0-1687 GCF_003998745.1 Mesorhizobium sp. M7A.F.Ca.US.014.04.1.1
CAGGTGCTGCACTATCTCGACGATCCCGCCCGCGCCATCCACGAGGCGGCGCGGCTTTTGCGTCCGGCAGGACGCCTGGTCATCGTCGATTTCGCGCCGCATGCGCTGGAATTCCTGCGCGAGGAGCATGCGCATATGCGGCTCGGCTTTTCCGACCGGCAGATCGCCGACTGGTTTTCGGAAGCCGGCCTCGATCTCGAAGATGCCCAGGAGTTCGAGCCGCGCGGTGGCAATGAGGCGAGGCTCACTGTGAAACTCTGGCTCGGCCGCGATCGGCGCCTGCTGATTGCCGATCCTTCCAACGACACAAGGCAGGCCAAAGCGAACTCGATGGGGGAAATCGCATGAACCAGTTCCGCTTTTCCCGCCGCCCCGACATCGGCGACAAGGTCAGGGTTTCCTTCGAATTCTTCCCGCCGAAGACGGACGAGATGGAAGCGAGGCTGTGGGAGACGGTCACAAGGCTGGAGCCGCTGAAGCCGAAATTCGTCTCGGTGACTTACGGCGCCGGCGGCTCGACACGGGAGCGCACCGCGCGCACTGTAAAGCGCATCCTGACGGAAACCGGTATTCCTGCAGCGGCGCATCTGACCTGCGTCGGGGCAACGCGCGACGAGGTCGATGCGGTCATCCAGGATTACAAATCGATCGGCATCAACCGGTTCGTGGCGCTGCGCGGCGACCCGGCCTCCGGCGTCGGCGAGCCCTACCGGCCGCATCCCGGTGGCTACGAGAATGGCGCGGAACTGGTCGCCGGGCTCAAGACGATCGCGGATTTCGACATCTCCGTCGCGGCTTATCCGGAAAAGCATCCGCAAAGCCCCGATTTCGCCACCGACATCGAGATGCTGAAGCGCAAGGTCGACAATGGCGCGACGCGGGCGATCACCCAGTTCTTCTTCGACAACGATCTCTACGAGCGCTATGTCGAGCGCGTTCGCCGCGCCGGCATCTACATCCCGATCGTGCCGGGCATCCAGCCGGTTCACAGTTTCAAGCAGGTCGCGAACTTTTCCGCGAGGGCGGGCGCGCATGTGCCCGGCTGGCTGGCGGAGCGTTTCGAAGGCCTCGACAAGGACCCGCAGACGCATGCGCTGGTGGCATCGGCGGTGGCAGCCGAACAGGTCATGGACCTGGTCGAGCGCGGTGTCGGCGATTTCCACTTCTACACCATGAACCGCGCCGATCTGGTCTTTGCCATCTGCCATATGATCGGTATTCGCTCGCACGAGGCGGCGGCCGCCGGATCAGCCGCGGCATGAGGTCGGGCTCAACAACAAAAGGCCGGGAAAAACCCGGCCTTTTGAATTGGTTGGACTATTTGGGTGCTGGTCTTCCCCGCTTTGGCGGTCAGGGAAGGAAGCCCATAATGAGGGCTCCGATAAAGGCGAACGCAGCACAGATCATCAATGCGTTGATAGGCCTCGTAAGTCCCATGACATAGCCTCCTCTTAAAGAGCTATGTCATGGAGTCTAGGTTCATTTGTGCCACAGGCAAGCGGAAAATGTGCTGCATTGCGACGTGATTGTGAAATCCGCGACATGTCTTTTGCCGTTAGGCTTTGAAACTCCTAGGCAAATACCGACTTCAGACCTGTGAATAAAATGTGGCCGGCTCGTGTCGCTGCCGTGTCATGGCAGCGCTACCGCCGCGAAAGTCGAATGCGACTTTCGCGTCGATTCGGGG
>NZ_RZRW01000887.1:0-1683 GCF_003998745.1 Mesorhizobium sp. M7A.F.Ca.US.014.04.1.1
TGGACTGGGCAACGAACAGATTGGCCGGCCGGTCGTAGAGATCGAGCGGGGCGCCGACCTGTGCGACGATGCCGCCATTCATGACGACGATCTTGTCGGCCATAGGCATGGCTTCGACCTAGTCGTGGGTGACGTAGACGATGGTGGTTCCCAGGCGCTGGTGCAGCGCCTTGATTTCGGCGCGCATCTGCACGCGCAGCTTGGCGTCGAGGTTGGAGAGTGGCTCGTCGAACAGAAAGACCTTCGGGTCGCGCACGATAGCGCGGCCCATGGCGACACGCTGGCGCTGCCCGCCGGAAAGCTGGCGCGGATAACGATCCAGCAAGTCCTGCAGTCCGAGGATCGTCGCGGCACGCGCAATCTTGGCGTCGATCTCGCTTTTATCGATCTTCTTCAGCGTCAGTGCGAAGGCCATGTTCTCACGCACCGTCATGTGCGGGTAGAGCGCATAGTTCTGGAAGACCATGGCGATATCGCGCGATTTCGGCGCGACATCGTTGATGATCTTGCCTTCGAGCGCGATCTCGCCGGCGCTGATGTCTTCCAGGCCGGCGATCATCCTGAGCAAGGTCGACTTGCCGCAACCGGACGGGCCAACCAGGATGACGAATTCGCCCGACGCGATGTCGACGGACACGCCGTGGATGACCTTCGCCTTGCCATAGGCCTTATCGACACCTGATATGGTGAGCGCACTCATTGGTATTTTCCTTAGAAAGAGACCTTGTCGCCGCCCTTGAGCTGCAAGATCTGCCGTGCCTCGTCAGGGGTGGCGACCGAAGCGCCAAGCCCTTCGATGATCTGGTGTACCTTGCGCACCTGCTCGGCATTGGATTTCGCCAGTTGGCCCTTGCCGATCCAGAGCGAGTCCTCCAGCCCGACGCGCACATTGCCGCCGAGCGCAATGGCCTGGGTGGCGATCGGCAGCTGGCTGCGGCCGGCGCCCAGCACCGACCAGTGGTAGTCCTGTCCAAACAGCCGGTCGGCGGTGCGCCTCATATGCGCGACATCTTCCGGATGGGTGCCGATGCCGCCCAATATGCCGAACACGCTCTGGACGAAGAACGGCGCCTTGACCAGGCCGCGCTCAACGAAATGGGCGAGCGTGTAGAGGTGGCCGATGTCGTAGCACTCGATCTCGAAACGCGTGCCGTTTTGCGCGCAGGTGCGCAGGATGTGCTCGATGTCGCCAAAGGTGTTGCGGAAGATGCGGTCGCGCGAGCCTTCGAGATAGGGGCGTTCCCAGTCATGCTCGAAGGTCTTGAAGCGCTCCAGCATTGGGTAGAGGCCGAAATTCATCGAGCCCATGTTGAGCGATGCAGCTTCCGGCGCAAAGGTCGCCGCCGGCTTGACGCGCTCCGCGACGCTCATTGTCGCGGCGCCGCCTGTGGTGATGTTGATGACGCAGTCCGAGCGTTGCTTGATCACCTTCAGGAAGGGCGCAAACGCCTCGGTCGACTGGTCGGGCCGGCCGTCGGCGGGGTTGCGCGCATGCAGATGGACGATGGCAGCGCCGGCCTCGGCCGCGCCGATCGCGGCATCGGCAATCTCTTGGGCGCTCACCGGCAGATGTGGCGACATGGACGGCGTGTGGATCGAGCCGGTAACCGCGCAGGTGATGATGATCTTGTTCTGGTTCGCCACTTGAAATTCCTCGTCTATTTGACCGCAGTCTATTTCACC
>NZ_RZRW01000888.1:0-1674 GCF_003998745.1 Mesorhizobium sp. M7A.F.Ca.US.014.04.1.1
AGCGCGCCGACGGCCGGCGTGCGGTTGGCCGCCTTGACCGTCAGCGTGCCGTTGCTGGCCGCCACGGTGCGGCCGCTGGGCATGTAGACGGTGCCCGAGGACAGCGAGATATCGACATCGTTGCCGTGGAAACCGACGACGCCGACCGCATCGCGTATCGGAGGGATGCGGCCGGCGGTGTCGAAGCGCGATCCCTCGATCTGGAAGCGGCCGAACACCTCATCGGCCGAAAGCGGCACGCCGTTGCCCAGCCGGCCCGGCACCACCTGGAACTGAAGGTTGGCGTCGACGACACGGCCGCCGAACAGATTTGCCAGCACCCACAGCCGGGCATTGCGCGCCGAAAACCACGGCCATAGCTGCTTGACGTGAGAGACCTGCATGTCGTGGATGTTGAACGCCAGATTGATCCCCGGCACTTTGCCGTCGACGAACGCCACGGCGGCGGTGCCAAGCATCTCGCCCGAGCCGGCGGACCGAAGCGCGATCTGCTCGGCCACCAGTTTGTGGCTCACCGTGTTGTAGACACCGGCGATCCGGGCGAGGAAGGTGAGCGCCGGCTCGGGCGACTCCGAAGGCGCAAGCGACGACCCGTCGCTGGTCAGGTCGTAGCGATAGGAGGGCTCTTCACCCACCGCTCCGCTTGCCGGCTTCGGCCCGATCGAACCGGCGAAATCGAATGTCGAGCGGCCGGTCTTCAGCAGCAATCTGTCGACCTGGACCTTGTTGCTGCCAGCAACCAGCGTCGCATTGATATCGACGTCCGCCGCCAGCAATCCTCGCGTGCCGAGATCGAGGACAGAGCCCGTCGATGACAAAGCGGCCGTCAGCCGCGATGCGTTCACGCCGAACCCTTCCGATCCCGTCAGCTTCAACGCGACGGGTCCCAACTTGCCGGCAGCGGCCGCGCCGGTGTCGGCCAGATCGACGCTCGCATCCAGCGCCGTGACCCGGTGCGCCGCGATATCACGGGTGGCGGTAGCGGCAACCGTAAGCGTCCTGCCGTCGATGTCCGCCTTCGAGGAAAACTCCATGCCGCCCGGTCCCGACTGCACGACGGTGGCGTCGGTGATCTTGACGAGCTTGATCGCTCCGGTTTCGGGCAGCACGAATTCGACATTGCGAAGATCGATGCGACGCAGCGAATCCTCCCGCACGGCATCGAGTGCGTGGTTGATGTTTCCGAACACCGCGGCGGACAGCTTCTCCGGATCGATGAGGCCGTCCGCATTGCGCAGGCCGGCGGTCCAGTCGCCGCCTGACGGCATCGCCGCCACGACGCCGGGCGTCTTCCTGTATCATCCCGGCAAGCGCCAAGTCCTGCCGAAGCTGCGCGCCTTCATCGACCACCTCAAATCCGCGGCGTGAGATGTCGGAATCCGGCCCCCTTGCGGTGGTCTCGCTACTGCCGGCGTCGGGCGAGATTGATGCGGCGTGAGTGTCGCGTCTCAACTCGATCCCGCAGAGCACATGGCTTTGATCTCCAGCTACGCCGGCGCACCGGCGACTGACCCTCTCACCACCAGGTCGACCGGCCAGACCTCGCCTCGCGCGCCCTCCTCCAGTCCTGAAATCCGTGCCGCCAGCCGCTCGGCGACACGGGCGCCGGCGAGACGGATCGATGAACGCGTCGTCGACAGCGGCACCGAGAAATTCTCCGGCCTCAGCCAGGGG
>NZ_RZRW01000889.1:0-1671 GCF_003998745.1 Mesorhizobium sp. M7A.F.Ca.US.014.04.1.1
CCGCTGAAGTATCGTACAGCCCCTGGAGGAATGCGACCTGGGGCGGGACGGGCAATTCCGCCGCCACAAGCCGCCAGGTGTCGCGGGTGCGCAGCGCCGCCGACACCAGCGCCAGGTCCGGCAGCCAGCCGCGCGTCGCAAGCTCGCGCCCCATCAACCGGGCTGCCTTCACTCCGCGTTCGGCCAAGGGCCGGTCGAAATCATCGAGATCAGGGTCGTCCCAGCTGGATTTGGCGTGACGAAGCAGGAGAAGCTGTTTCATCGCCGCTCTAAGCTCAAGGCGTGATGCGCGCCAGATGCTCGAGGTCGGCTTCCTCGCGCAGCGGATCCGGGGCCATCACCACCGAGGTGCCGTTGTCGGCATCGTCGGCAAAGTGGGCAAGCACGGTGCGGCCGGACTCCATGCGCGCCTTGCCTTCGGCGACCAGCCCCAGCGCCAGCGGATAGAGCCGGTGTTCGGTCTTCAGCACGCGGGCTGCCAATGTATCGGCGGTGTCGCCGACCATCACCGGCACGGCTGCCTGTGCGATGATCGGGCCGTCATCCATCTCGGAGGTGACGAAGTGCACGGTGCAGCCATGGATGCGGATGCCGGCGGCCAGCGCGCGCGCATGGGTGTCGAGCCCCTTGAAGGCCGGCAGCAGGGCAGGGTGGATATTGATCATGCGGCCCTGCCATTTCTGGACGAAGCCGGGGCTGAGGATGCGCATATAGCCGGCCAGCGCCACGATCTCGGCGTTGAAGGCGGTAAGGGCCGCGTCGATGGCGGCGTCATGCGCCTGCTTGCTGCCGTGGTCGGCACGTGAGACGACCTGCGTGGCGATGCCGCGCGCCCTGGCGATGCCGAGCCCGGCGGCATCCGCCTTATCGGAAATGACACCGACGATCTCGGCCGGGAACGACGGGTCGCTGGCCGCGGCAATCAGCGCGGTCATGTTGGAGCCGCGTCCCGAGATCAGGACAACGGTGCGTTTCCTCTGCGCGCTCATAGGCCGATCGAACCCCGATAGATGACGCCTGCGTCGCGGCGCGGCACGATGCGGCCGATCGGCGTCACCGTCTCGCCGGCTTCCTGTAGCACGGCCGCGACCTGCGCTGCCTGGCCGGACGCGACCGCCAGGATCATGCCGATGCCGCAATTGAAGGTGCGCATCATTTCTTCCGGCGCCACGCCGCCGGTCTTGGCCAGCCACGAAAACACGGGAGGAACGTCGATCGCCTCGAGGTCGAGCTCGGCCGAAAAATCCTTGGGCAGCACGCGTGGAATGTTTTCCGGGAAGCCGCCGCCGGTGATGTGGGCGAGCGCCTTGATACCATGCGTGTTGCGGATCGCCTTGAGAATCGACTTGACGTAGATGCGGGTCGGCTCGAGCAGTGCTTCGGCCAGAGTGGCCTCGTCGTTGAACGGTGCCGGATCGCTCCACGACAGACCGCTGACGGCGACGATGCGGCGCACCAGCGAATAGCCGTTCGAGTGCAGGCCGGAGGAAGCCAGGCCCAGCAGCACGTCGCCTTCGACAATGTCATCGGTGGGCAGCAATTGGCCGCGTTCGGCGGCACCCACCGCAAAGCCGGCGAGGTCGTAGTCGTTGCCGTGATACATGCCGGGCATCTCGGCGGTCTCGCCGCCGATCAGCGCGCAGCCGGCCTGGCGGCAGCCCTCGGCAATGC
>NZ_RZRW01000089.1:0-14203 GCF_003998745.1 Mesorhizobium sp. M7A.F.Ca.US.014.04.1.1
GCGCAGGCACGTAGCCATGCGCCGCCAGCTTGTTCAACGCGTCGTCCCAGGCGCCAAGCTGTGCTTCGCACGTCGCGCCCCAGATCCAGCCGATGCGATCGAACCAGGCGTCGATCGCCTCGACCTTGCAGAAAGCCTCGATGCCGCCGATCGCGGCTTCGGATGCCTTGATGATCGAAAGCGCGTCGGTTCCGTCGCGCAGGGCGACAAGCGCGCTGTATTTGGTCCATGCCGAAAGCACCATTCCGGAATTGCGGCCGCTCGGGCCACCACCACAAATGTCGCGCTCTAAAATGACAACATCGAAGCCTGGATTGTGCTCCTTGAGGCGGATGGCCGTCCACAATCCAAGATACCCGCCGCCGACGATGCAGATGTCGGCCTGCGTTGCCTCTTCGAGCGGAGGGGCAAGGTCTGGGTCCTCGGGCAGGACCTGCCGCAGCCAATGGCTTCGCCAAACAATGTCCTTTTCCGTCAGTTGCATCACGATGCGCCTCTGGCCGACAGGCGGCGCTCCACCAGCCTGACCCAAAGGCTGGCGCCAATCGGCAGGATTGCGTCGTTGAAGTCGTAGTTGGTGTCGTGAGCCGCAGCCTGATGCGCATCGTCGGCCTGGCCGAGCAAGAAATAGCAGCCCGGCCGCTGTTCCAACATGTAGCAGAAATCTTCAGAACCCATCTCGGGCGGCGGATCGACGACGAGACGTTCCGGTCCCAGCACCTCGTTCGCAATCGCGATCATCGCATCGGCCTGCGCCGGGGTGTTGATCGTCGGCGCGAAGGGCGTTTCATAGAGAATGTCGACGCTGGCGCCAAAAGCTTCAGCCTCGTTTTTCGCGATGCGGCGGATTGCCGTCTCCAGCGTCTTTTGAACCTGATGGTCGAAGGTGCGCACGGTGCCGGTCAGAAACGCCGTATCGGGGATGGTGTTGAAGGCTTCGCCTGCGCGCAGGCTGCCAACGGTGACGATTGCCGGAGCGTGCACATCGGTCAGGCGGCCGGGCAGGGCTTCGATTGCGAGCAGGATGCGCGCGGCGATGGGGAGTGGATTGATCGCCAGATGCGGTGTCGCCGCATGGCCGCCCCTGCCGTGGACGACGATCTCGAAGCGATCGGCCGCCGCGGCCACCGTTCCGCGGTGGACGGCGATCTCGCCGAGCGGCCGTTCGCAATTGTGCAGCGCGTAAACTTCATCGCAGGGGAAACGCTGGAAAAGGCCCTCATCCAGCATGGCAAGCGCCCCACCTCGACCCTCCTCGGCCGGCTGGAAGATGAAATGCACCGTGCCGGCGAAGTCGGGCGAGCGAACAAGTGCTGACGCTGCGCCGAGCAGCATTGTCGTGTGGCCGTCATGGCCGCAGCCATGCATCCTCCCGGGGACGCGGGACGCATGCGGCAGCGGCCGCGCCTCGGTCATCGGCAGGGCGTCCATATCGGCGCGAATGCTCAGGCTGCGACCAGCGCCGAGCCTGCCCCTGAGCGTGCCGACGACGCCTGTGCGGCCGACACCTTCGGTCGTCTCGATGCCCCACGAGCGCAGTTTGTCCGCCACGAAACGTGCCGTCTCGAACTCTTCGAAGCCGAGTTCTGGATTGGCATGCAGATGCCGCCGCCAGGCCGTCATCTCTGTCTCTAGTTGCTGCACCGAGGGTACCAGTCTCATGCCGATGCCTTTGCGCGAAGAGTTTGTGAGCGGCTCTGCAGGATGGCGATGACCACAAGCAGGATTGCCGAGAAAGCGATCAGCAGCACGGCGACGGCCGCGATGGCGGGACTGATGGACTCGCGCACCCCGGAGAATATCATGCGAGGCAAGGTTCGCTCTGCGCCCGTCGAGAGGAAACTTGCGACGACGACTTCGTCGAAAGAGATGATGAAGGCGATGATGGCCCCTGTAATGACGCCCGGCGCTATCAGCGGCAGCACTACCTTGAAGAATGTGCGCATGGTGCCGGCGCCGAGCGATGCCGCCGCGCGAACCAACGTCCGGTCGAAGGTCGAAAGGCTGGCGACGACAGTCGTCAGCATCACAGGCACGGCCATGGCCGTATGCACCAGAATGATCGATAGCTTGTTGCCAACGAGTCCCAGTGTGGCGAAGAATGAAAAGGCCGCGACGCCGACAATGACGACTGGCGTCACCAAGGGCGCGGCGATGATCGCATAGAGGATCCGTTTGCCGGCAAAATCGCCCCAGGCGAGCCCGATCGCCGCCGGTATGCCGAGCAGCAGCGCCAGAACCGTGGTGGACAGCGCGATGACGACCGAGTTCCACAGCGCGGTCGGCCAGCGCTGGTCGACCCACAGTTCGGCATACCAGCGCAGCGACCAGCCCGGCGTCGGAAACGCCAGCGAGTTGCTCGAGGTCAGCGACATGGGGATCACGATCAGCAGGGGCAGGATGATGAACGCCAGCAATGTCGCCGCATAGGCATACATCAGCCATTTCCGAAAGCGGTCGGCGCTCATGCGACATGCGCCTTGCGGCGGAAGAGGACGGACGCCGTCCAGAACAGGAATGCAAACAGGACGAGGATCATCAGCAGTTGCAACGAAAGCGCTGCACCCATGCCCCAGTTCAGTGTGCTGTTCGTGTAGAACGCTATGTAGCTGGAGATCATCTGGTCGGTCGGCCCGCCGACAAGCGTCGGGGTGATGTAGTAGCCGAGTGCGAAGACAAAAACGATCGCCCCGCCGGACAGGATTCCTGGCAGGATCAACGGCAACTGCACGCGGCGCCACGCTGTGAGCCACGGCGCGCCCAGTGACAGTGCCGCGCGCATATAGGTGGTCGGAACCCGCCGCATGACGGCGACGACGCAGAGCACCATCATGGGCAGCAGAACCTGAACCATTGCCACGTAGAGTGAAAAGCGTGTGTAAATGAGATTGAGCGGCTCGCTGACGATGCCGAGGCCAAGCAGCGTGGAATTCACGGGTCCGTTCTTCTGCAGCACGATGATCCAGATGACGGTGCGCACCAGCAGCGATGTCCAGAGCGGAAACAGGATCAGCGCGAACATGAGCTTCGACCAGGCCGGCGGCGCGCTGACAATTGCCTGCGCCAGCGGCACGGCGAGCACCGCGCAGATCACGGTCACCACGATGCTGATCCAGATCGTACGCAGCAGCGCGTCGACGAAGATGGCGCGATCGGCTGAAATGGCTTCGATCGAATTGTCCGCGCCTCGCTTCAGGTCAAGGCTCGCAAGCAGATAATAGTCCGTTCGCGCGCTTTGCTGACGCGCGATGACCTGCCAGAGATCGATATTTTTCCAGCCGGCCTGTTTGGAGAGCACCTCGTCGCGCACGGGACGCATAGTCAGCTTGCCGTCGGCCGCATCCTTTGCCGTCTTGATGACGAGGAAACGGCTGCCGACGACGCGCTGGTTCACGAGTTGCGCCAGTACGCCTTCCTTTCCGGCGCGCCGCGCGTCGGCCAGGTCCTCGACGAGTGCTGCAAAGACGGGTTCGCCAGGCAGGCCGCTATCTGCTTTCCAGCCTGCCAGAGCGGCAATTGTGTGCGGCAGGTTGTTCGAAAAATCCGAGTTGTCGACGGCCAGAGCGAGGAAGCGCGCCACCGGCCACAGAAACAGAATGACGACGAACAGGATAAGCGGGGCCGTCAACAGGGCGAGCATGCCGCCCCGTTGGCGCCGCTTTATAGCCGGCTTTGTCCCGACCAACATGCCTGGGTTACTTCGCGAGCCAAGCCTTGAAGCGTTCTTCCAGCGCTTCCTTGTGCTCGGTCCAGAAGTCGTTGTTATAGGCGGCGCCGTACTGGAGGTGCTCCGGCGACGTCGGCAGGTTGGCCTTCCAATCCGCGGGAATGAGGTCGGCGGCTTCCTTGCGGCCGGTGCCATAGGCATAGAGTTTCGAGAAGCCGGCCTGATTTTCAGGGATGGAGAACCACTTGAGGAGATCCAGCCCGCCCTGCTGGTGCGGTGCGCCCTTCACCACGGCCCAGTAGTCGGTGCCGTAGAAGAAGCCTGCGTCCCATGCGATGGCGTAGGGCTTTTTCTCGTTAATGGCTTCGTTGGTGATGCGTGCATTGAACGCGTCGCTGAGCGTCACTTCCCCGCTGTCGAGGTTCTGGATGCCCTGCGTCGTGGTGGACCACCAGACGACGTTCGGCTTGATCTTGTCGAGCATGGCGAAAGCCCGGTCGATACCTTCCGGCGTGGCCAGCACCTTGTACATGTCCTCGCGCTTAACGCCGTCGGCCATCAGCGCGTTTTCCAGCGTGAACTGCGCCTGCTGGTAGAGGCCACGCTTTCCCGGAAATTTCTCGACGTTCCAGAAATCCGCCCAGCTCTTCGGCGCGGCGTCGCCCTTGTAGACATTTGTGTTGTAGGCGAGGACCGTGGCCCAGGTATCGGACGCGACGCCGCATTCGTGCAGGGTGCCCGGCAAATAATTGGCCGCGTCGCCTGTGATTTCTGGCGTCAGCGGAATGAACAGGCCTTCGGCGCAGCCGACTTCCATGGCGGGCGCTTCGACCGAGACGACGTCATAGGTGATGTTGCCCGCCTGCACCTGGGCACGCACCTTGGCGACCTCGCCGCCCCACTCTTCCATGACGATCGGGACGCCCGTCTTTTCGGTGTACTTGTCCCAGACCCCATCCTTGTAGGCCTTGTCCCATGTACCACCCCAGCCGACTACCGTGACGGGGTCGGCCGCGGACGCGACCAAAGCCGAGGTCGCGAGGCAGATCGCGGCGGCAGATACGGCTTGCAGATAAGTCCTCATTGCAGTTCCCCTTTCTTATCGTTGTAGATTTGATCAAATTTCAAACGCAAAATTGATTGATTAGCAACAGGAATTTACGGTACGGTGTAAAAAAGTGAAAAAGCCAAAGGGATTTGATCGAATGCTGCAAGGCACTAGAGACGTGCGCGCCAATGTCAGTCTCGCTGCTGTTCTGGACGAGGCGCGACAGCGTTTCGCTGACGCAAACCCGAACAGCCGGGCGCGTCAGAACGAGGCCGCGGCATCGTTGCCGGGCGGCAATACGAGGGCTGTTCTATGGTATCGGCCATTCCCCGTATCGTTTGTTTCCGGTGAAGGCTGCAGGGTGACCGATCTGGACGGCCATACCTATGTCGACCTGGTCTCGGAATACAGTGCCGGTTTTTACGGCCACTCCGACAAGGCGATTTCGGCGGCCCTTGTGGACGTCATACAGGGTGGCATCATGTTGGGCGCACCCAACCGCTATGAGGCGCGCCTGGCTGCCGCGGTGGTCGACCGTTTTCCGGCCATCGAGCGCGTGCGCTTCTGCAACTCGGGCACCGAGGCGAACATCATGGCGATTTCGGCGGCTCGCGCCATCACGCAGCGCTCGAAGATCCTCGCCTTCCGCGAGGGCTATCATGGCGGCGTACTCACCTTCGCGCATGGCGGCTCACCGCTCAATTTGCCTTTCCCCTTTGTCTTCGCCGACTACAACGATAGTGCAGGCGCCGTGGCGCTCATCAAGGAACAGGGCGACGAACTTGCCGCGGTGATCGTCGAACCGATGATGGGCGGCGGCGGCTGCATCCCGGCGACGCGTGAGTTCCTGGAAGCGCTGCGCGCCGCGACGAAGGAGACCGGCGCGCTGCTGATCTTCGACGAGGTGATGACCTCGCGCCTCGACTACCGCGCGCTCCATGGCGCACATGAAATCTTTCCCGATTTCGTGACGCTCGGAAAGTACATCGGCGGCGGTGCGAGTTTTGGCGCATTCGGTGGACGCGCGGATCTCGTCGACCGCTTCGATCCTGCTTTGCCTGGTGCGTTTTCGCATGGCGGGACGTTCAACAACAATATTCTCAGCATGGCTGCTGGTTTGACCGGTCTGACGCAGGTGCTGACGCAAGAGGCGAGCCGCGCCATCAATTCGCGCGGCGATCGCTTGCGTGAAGCGATGAACGTCTCCCTTGAGCGGTATGGCGTCGAGGGCATCGTCATAGGGCGCGGGTCGTTGATGAACCTGCATTTCGTCAGGGGGCCGGTGGACACGCCGGCGCGGCTCGACGATGCCGATCCATCGGCGATTGCGCTTTGGCATATCGAGATGCTGTTGCGAGGGTACTACGTGACGCCGCGCGGCATGCTGGCGTTGTCACTGCCATTTGGCGACGCAGAACTCGACGGCTTCGCCGCCGCATTCGACGATTTCCTGTCGAGCAACCTCAAAATACTGCCGCGCCGGACAAACTGATGCTCGATCGCAAGGATGCCACTGCCGGCTCGGCCGCGCAAAAGACAGCTCATGTTCGTGTACATACGGGCTTGAAGGAGGCACTGATGAACGGTGACTTCCTGCCCGGCCAGAGACTGGTCGTACGACAGCTTGCCGAACAGTACCGGACCAGCGCCATGCCGGTGCGCGAGGCCTTGCGGCAACTCGTCAGCGACGAGGCGATGTTCGACCACCCAAATCGGGGCGTCATTGTCCCTGAGGCCACGGTGGCGCGTATTTCGGATCTGGTGCGTGTGCGCTGCAGCGTCGAAGGGACGGCGGCCGAGTGGGCCGCGACGACCATCACGCCCGAAGAACTCGATGAATTGGCGAAGCTGAACGGGCTGATGCGCGAATGCGTCGAGAGCAATGTCATGGCTAATTATCTCGGCCTGAACAGGCGCTTCCATTTCACGATGTACCATGCCGCGCGTTCACCTCTCATCCAGCAGATCATCGAGAAATTGTGGCTGCAGGCAGGACCGTTTCTGAACATCGTCCGCTCCGACGTGACCTACGGCCTGGGCCTGGACCATCACGACGAAATGCTCGCGGCGCTGCGTCGCGCCGATGGCGCGGCTGCGCGCAAGGCGCTGGTTGCCGATCTGCGCGAGGCCGCCGACATCATTCTTCGCGCCGCGGCGGCGGCTGAGGCTCAACCTGCGCGCAAACGCCCGGCTTCGGTACGCCGTGATCCGAAGGCGCAGGCGCGGTGATGGGCGGATCCCCGCATGGCCCGGTTCATGTCGAGTTTCGTGGCGTCAGCAAGCGCTACGGGCAGACCGTCCAGGCGGTGCGTCAGCTCGACCTGGAAATCATGCGCGGCGAATTCCTGACGCTGCTGGGGCCTTCGGGATCCGGCAAGACGACGGCGTTGATGATGCTTGCCGGATTCGAGGATACGACCGAGGGCGAAATCCTCATTGACGGTCAGCGCATCGACAACGTTCCCGCCAATCGTCGCGGCATCGGCATGGTGTTCCAGAACTACGCGCTTTTCCCGCACATGACGGTCGCCGAAAATCTGGCTTTCCCACTCGAGGTCCGCAAACTTGGCCGCGAGGAGGTGACGCAACGTGTCAGGAACGTTCTCGACATGGTCCAGTTGCCCGAATTCGGCAACCGGCGTCCGGCGCAGCTTTCGGGTGGGCAGCAACAACGCGTCGCGGTTGCCCGCGCCCTGATCTTCGAACCAAATCTTGTCCTGATGGACGAACCGCTCGGCGCCCTAGACAAGCAACTGCGCGAGCAGATGCAGTTCGAAATCAAGGAAATCCATGCCCGGCTTGGCGTCACGTTCGTTTATGTGACCCACGACCAGACCGAGGCGCTGACCATGTCCGACCGGATCGCGGTGTTCAGCGCCGGCCGCATCGAGCAGCTTTCGACACCACGCGAACTGTATGAGCGTCCGACGGGCAGCTTTGTGGCGAGCTTCATCGGCGAGAACAACCGCATGTCCGGCACCGTGCTTGCCGGCGGTGAAAATGGTGGCGTGGCCGTCCATCTCGACGATGGCGATCTGGTGTTGAACGCCATTTCCCCTGGCGCGACGCCCCCTACGGGCGCCAGGGTGACGCTGTCGATCAGGCCCGAGCGCATGTCCTTATTGCACGAAGGCTCCACCGCCCTCAACGTGATCGCGGCAACCGTCGTTCAGTCCGTCTATGTCGGCGATCACATCCGGCTCGTCGCTGTCACGGCGGGCGGCCTGAAATTCATTGTCAAGCTTGCCGCATCGTCGTCTCGGTCCGAACTCAATGCGGGCGAGGCGGTTCGATTGGGCTGTGGTCGTGAGGATTGCCTCGCTCTCGATAGATAACAACAAAAGGCAGACAAGGGAGAGTTCAACCATGAAGAAATCGCCGAAAGTCGTCATCACCTGTGCGGTCACCGGCTCGATCCACACGCCGACGATGAGCCCGTATCTGCCGATAACGCCGTCCGAGATCGTCGACGCCGCTGTCGGAGCAGCCGAAGCCGGGGCGTCGGTGATCCATCTGCATGCCCGCGATCCGGAGACCGGCAAGCCTACCCCTGATCCCAGGCTGTTTATGGATTTCCTGCCGCGCATCAAGCAGCAGACCGACGCCGTGATGAACATTTCCACCGGCGGCGGGCTGAAGATGACCCTCGAAGAGCGCCTTGAAGCGGCGCACGCTTCGAAGCCGGAACTCTGCTCGCTCAATATGGGATCTATGAATTTCGCCTTGCACCACATCGCGCCGAAATACACCGACTGGAAGTACGACTGGGAGAAGGGCTATCTGGAAGACACAAAGAAGGGCATCGTCTCCAACACGTTCGAGCAGATCGAGCGGATCATCGTCGAGGTCGGCCAGGCTTATGGCACGAAGTTCGAGTTCGAGTGCTACGATGTCAGTCACCTCTACACGCTTGCGCACTTTCTCGACCGCAAGCTGCTGAAGCCGCCGCTTTTCGTCCAGACGATCTTCGGGCTGCTGGGCGGTATCGGCGCCGACCCAGAAGACATGATGCACATGCGCAGGACGGCTGATCGGCTGTTCGGAGACGACTATCTCTGGTCGATCCTTGCCGCGGGCAAGCACCAGATAAATCTCTGCACGATGGGCGCGATCATGGGCGGCAATGTACGGGTCGGTTTGGAAGACAGCCTCTATGTCGGCAAGGGCACGCTCGCCAAGAGCAATGCCGAACAGGTGGCCAAGATAAAGCGCATTCTCAACGAGTTGTCGCTCGAAATCGCGACGCCCGACGAAGCCCGTCAACTGCTGGATCTCAAGGGCGCACATGAGGTCGGGTTTTGACGCCCCCCGGCATCGAAACCTATGTCGGCGTCGTGCATCCTTGGATGTGCGACGCGATGGGCCATCTCAACGTTCGTCATTATGTGGCGATGTTCGATGACGCCAGTTTCCAGTTGCTGGGCAGGATTGCCGATCCTCGTTTGACGCCGACCCTCGGCTGGGCGGATGTGAGGATGGAGATCGACTACGTGCATGAAACCGCGGTGGGAACTCTGGTCACCGTTCGCAGCGTTATAGAAAAGCTTGGGAAATCGTCGCTGACTTATCTGCATGAAATGCGCGGTACGCTGGACGGAGTCCTGCATGCGCGCATGCGCACCGTAACGGTGCGCTTCGATCTTCAAGCGCGGAGCAAGATCGAGATCGAAGGCGAGGCCCGGCAGGCGAGCGCGAAACTCCCGAGGGGTGAAGCCGGCAGCTTTGCGCCTCAAGTCGGTCGTTAAGACCAGCTTCGCCGTTTCCCGAAAGCCGACGTCATCGGACTACGCTGGCTTAAGATGACTGCGCCTCTAGACGGACGGCGGCGACAGGATGAAAAGCGCTTGCGCCTGCTTGGTGGCGGAACTGTTGCGGAAGGTGTGGAGGCGTCTTGGGTCGAAAGTCATGGCGTCGCCTTCGAGCAGGACGAACTCCTCGCCTTCGAGCAACACGGTCACGCTGCCCTCGACGACGAACACGAATTCCTCTTCCGAACGCCAGCTGTAGAGCTTGTCGCCGCCGGTGCCGCCCGGCGCCATGATCGACAGGATCGCCTGCGTCCGAACCGCGGATTTCGGGCTGAGCAGGAAGTCTAAAGGTCGGTGCCGCCGAGCACCGCCGGAGTGCGCGCGTCAACGCGGACGACAGCCGTGTTGTCATGCTGGAACAGGCTGCCGATCGTAATTCCAAGAATGTCGCACAGGCGAACGAGCGTTGCCACCGAGGGCGAGGCCTTGTCGCGTTCGACTTCGCTGAGAAAACCCTTGCTGACTTCAACGCCATCCGCCACGGCCTGGAGGGTAAGGTCCAGTTCGCGCCGTCGATTGCGCAGGGCATCACCGATGCGGGCCGTGGACGGCCTCTGGGTGCCACTCGTCATGATTGCGCTCTCAGCATGTTCAATCCCATACCGTCAGCTCGGTCCGCCGTACAAGCCGGAATTTTATGTGTTCTGTATAGAACAACTTTGTTGACTTATACAGAATTCCCCACCAGCATCCAGATGAATTTCGAGGAGGCGGCGGTGCCATGAGGCGAGCCTTCCCCGCCAGCATACGGATGAAGGAGCGATGATGAGCCAAGACGATATTGCCGAAGCCAGGCGCAGTTCGCAGAGTTGGTACTGGTGGGGCATCGCGACGTTTTTCCGCTGCCCGGTAGCGGAGACTCCGGCCGATGTGGATATCGGCCTGGTCGGCGTGCCGCACAGCTCCGGAAACGGCTCGACGGAGCGCGACCAACATCTTGGCCCGCGCGCGGTCCGCAACGTGTCGGGCTACTATCGCCGCTCGCACGGGGTGCACGGCTTTTCGCCATGGGATGCCGCCAAGATCAGCGATCTTGGCGACGTTCCCCTGCCCGAGGCCATGAACAACGAGGCCTGTGTCCGCGACATCGAAGCCTTCTACGCCCGGCTCGACGCCGCCGGCACAAACCCGGTTTCCATCGGCGGCGATCACTCGATCACCGGGCCTATCATCAAGGCCATCGCCGGACCGGGCCGGCGCCTGTCGGGAGGCCAGCCCTGCTCGCTGATCCATTTCGACGCGCACACCGATTCCTACGACAACATGCCCCACTGGCTTGGCGCGAAGCGTTCGGCGGCGCACTGGGCGGCCTATACGGCAAAGGAAGGTGCGGTCGACCCGGAACGCAGCATCCAGATCGGCATGCGCGGTCATCCGGCGGCGGATATCCACACCGGCGGCGTTGGCGGCTCGAGTCGCGCTCTGGGCTATCGGGTTGTTACGATGGACGAGTTCGAACGCTTGGGCATAGAGCGCATGGTGGAGATGATCCGCGAGCGGGTTGGCGATCGCCCCGCCTACATCACCTTCGATCTCGACAGCCTCGACCCCTCCGTCGCTCCCGGGGTTTCGAACCTCGAGCCGGGCTTCGGCGGCCTGACCATCCGCGAGGCGACGCGCCTTCTGCAAGGATTGAAGGGGCTCAACATCATCGGTGGGGACGTCGTCTGCCTGATGCCGACCAAGGACAGCCCCAACCAGATCACGGCGCAGGTCGCCATGGTGATGATGTACGAACTGATCTGCCTGATCGCCGCAAAGAATGCCGAGACGCACTGACGCGTGGCCTTGGCCGCTACAGGAGCGCGCCGACGCCATCGGTGATGGCGTCGCGGCTCGCGGCTCCGGACTTTCGATGCCGGTTGCCGATGCGGTGGCGCCATTCTTTCGCTGTCTCCTGTTCTCTTAAATGAATTATGTTGACTATTGACGAACTTTCGGCAAGCGTTCCTTGAGGCCGCCAAGAGCCCAAACTAGAGGTGAACCATGAACCGCAAGATCCTTCTACTCATCGCCCTCGCGGCCGCCACGCCGGCGGCAGCACAGCCGCCGAGCTTCGCCGCCGACGGTAAACTGCAAGCCTGCGTCGATCCCACTTTCCCGCCGATGGAATTCATCAAGACGGCGGGCGAGGCTCCCGTTGGCGTCGACATCGACGTCATCAAGGCGCTGGCCGCGCACTGGAAGGTCGACGCCAGTATCACGACGATGGACTTCAGCGGCCTGCTTCCCGGCCTGGAATCGAAGCGCTGCGACATCGTCATCAGCGGCGCTTTGCTGAAACCCGAACGGCTGGAGAAGCTGAGCGGCGTGCCTTATCTGAAGACCGGCGTCGTCATGATCGGCAAGGCCGACGATGCGTCCGCCTACAAGAGCTATGAGGATTTCTCCGGCAAGACCATCTCCGTCCAGTCCGGCACTTCCTATATAGGCCTGCTGGACAAGGTGAACGAGGACCTGGCCAAGGCCGGCCGCGACAAGATCACCATGCAGACCTATCCCAAGCAGACCGATGCGATGCAACAGGTGGTGCTGGGTCGCGCGGTCGCGACGATCAGCCAGGACACCGAATTCGCCTACCGCGACTTGCAGCAGCCCGGTGAGTTGAAGATCGTCTACTCGGCCGGCGCGCAGGATCAGTACGCGGCCTATTTCCGCAAGGATGAGGCTGACGCGGCGGCGGTCGCCGCTACTGTCAAGGAGCTTGCCGCGAACGGCACCATGAAGACCATCGCCGAGACGTGGAAGCTTCCGATGTCGACCATCAGTGGCATCGGTCAGTAACGGCGCGATCGGCAGGGTTCCGTGAGCTTTGACTTTGGCTTGTTCTGGTCGACACTTTTTTCCGGGACGTTCTTCAGGGCGGCGCTGGTAGCGCTCGCCCTGACAATACTCGCGCATGCGGCGGCGATCCTCCTGTCGCTGCCGCTTGCCTTGGCGCTCAACGGGCAAAACAAGGTGCTGCGCTGGGGAGCGACGGCCTATATCGCTGTTTTCCGCGCACTGCCGGCGCTTCTGCTGCTGCTGTTCGTCTGGAACGGCCTGCCGCAAATATGGCCGATCTTCCGCGAGACCTGGTTTTCGCCCTTCATCGCGGCCCTCCTGGCGCTGACGCTGAACGAGGCCGCCTATCAGGTCGAGATCAACAGGGCGGCGCTCAGCGCCGTCGAAGAAGGGCAGTTTCAGGCCGGCGCCGCACTTGGCCTGCGCAAGCCGCAAGTGTTCTTCCTGATCGTCGTGCCGCAGGCGCTGCGCATCGCCCTGCCGCCGACCGTCAACGAGTTCATCACGCTGCTCAAGACCACGTCGCTGGCCTCGGTGATCTCATTGACGGAACTGATGGCGGTCACCCAGCAAAGCGTCGCCTCAACGTTCCGCTATGCCGAGTTCTACGCCGTCACCTCCCTCTACTACCTGGCGATGGTCTATGTACTGATGATCCTGCAGAAGCGGATCGAACGGCGCTTCGCCTGGGCCAAGCCCCACGCGGCCGGAAACGATACCGACAAAGTGCCCCATCACGCATGACGGGCACAAAACGGTGGGCCGCAGCGTGCGGCACGCCATTGACATCCATCGACGCGACGGCATGACGCTGCTCCGAAAGGGCGCCAGATGCCTGAGCCGCGCAGCAATTCAGGGGGACGCGTAATGTCAGGGGCTAGTTCAGAACAGATGCCGGAACAGGCTGATGTCGTCATCGTCGGCGGCGGCATTGCCGGATGTTCGGTCGCCTATCACCTCACCAAGCTTGGCATCACCGACGTCGTACTGTGCGAGCGCAAGCAGCTGACATGCGGCACGACATGGCATGCCGCCGGCCTGGTGACGCAGTTGCGGGCGACGCGACAGATGACGGAGCTGGCGAAATACACCGGCGAGCTGTTCGGCCGCCTCGAAGCCGAAACCGGACAGGCCACCGGCTTCATGCAGCGCGGCTCGCTGCGTGTCGCCAACACCGAGGCGCGCTTCGAGGAGCTGGCACGCGGCGCCTGGATGGGGCGCAATTTCGGCCTGCCGGTCGACATGGTCACGCCCGGCGAGATCAAGGAACGCTGGAGCCCGGTCAACATCGACGGCATCGTCGGCGGCTTCTGGTTCCCCAATGATGGACAGGTCAACCCCACCGACGTCACCATGGCCTATGTCAAGGGCGCGCGCACCGGTGGCGCCTGCATTCTCGAAAACACGCCGGTCACGAAAATCCTGGTCGAGAACGGCCGCGTTTGCGGCGTGGTCACCGACAAGGGCGAGATCCGCGCCGACAAGGTGGTGATATGCGGTGGCATGTGGTCGCGCGATCTCGCGGCACAGATCGGCGTGACGCTGCCGCTGCACGCCGCCGAGCATTTCTACATCGTCACCGAGACCATCCCCGGCCTGCCCGCCAATTTGCCGGTGCTTTTCCTGGGCGACGAGTGCTCCTACTACAAGGAAGACGCCGGTAAGCTGCTGCTCGGCTGCTTCGAGCCGGTGGCCAAGCCGTGGGGCCATAACGGCATCTCGCCCGATTTCTGCTTCGACAGCCTGCCCGAGGACTTCGAGCATTTCGAACCGATCCTCGAAATGGCAACCAGGCGGGTGCCGCTGCTGGCGGATGTCGGCATCAAACTGTTCTTCAACGGACCGGAAAGCTTTACGCCGGATGACCGCTATCTGCTGGGCGAGACGGCTGAGGTC
>NZ_RZRW01000890.1:0-1666 GCF_003998745.1 Mesorhizobium sp. M7A.F.Ca.US.014.04.1.1
CAAGGTCAGTCACCTGACGACGCCCGCCAATCCGGCCAGGGCAGACGCGATCATCGTCTTGACCGGCGGCCAGTCCCGCCTCGATGCCGCGATGGATCTGCTGGCGTCCGGCAAGGGCGAACGGCTGCTGATCAGCGGCGTGCATCCTTCGGCCAGCCGTCGCCAGCTGCAGGCGGCAACCGGCGGCGACAAGAATCTGTTCTCCTGTTGCGTCGACATCGACCGCGCCGCGCTCGACACGATCGGCAATGCCGAGGAAAGCGCCAAATGGGTCGAGAGCCACGCCTATGGCACGGTGATCCTCGTCACCAACAATTATCATATGCCGCGCAGCCTGCTGGAAATGGGCAGGCTGCTGCATGGCGCCAAGCTCGAGCCCTATCCGGTGGTCAATTCCAACCTCGACAATGGCGGCTGGCTGACCAAGCCGCGGGCATTGCGCGTGCTGTTCACCGAATACAACAAATATCTGCTTGCGCTGGCGCGCGGCATCGTGCCTGTCAAGCCGACGCCCAACGGCATCGCGCTGGCCGAAACCGCGGCCGGCGGCTGATTATTCCCCTGCGGCCGCGCCCGAATTTCCCCTGAGCCGTGCGATCTCCTGCTCAAGGCGTTCGATACGCTTGTCCCGCTCGCCGAGTGCCGCCGCGACGTCGGCTGCCTCGAACCGTTGTGGAATATGCTGCGGGCAATTGGCATCCCAGGCCGAGACCGTGAACAGGACGACCTGCTCGGCGCGCGCTCTGTAGCCTTGCGGCATCAGCTTCGCCATCAGTTCGGCATCGTTCTCGACGACGCGCGCGGTGCCCCAGAGCTTGATGCGCTGGCGGTGCATATAGTCGATCAGGAACAGGAACGCCCTTGGATTGTCGGCCAGATTGCCCTGCGTGATGAACTGCCGGTTGCCGGAAAAATCCGCGAAGCCGATCGTATGTTCATCCAGCACCTTGACGAAGCCGGCCGGCCCGCCGCGATGCTGGACATAGGGCTGCCCCTCGCGGTTGGCGGTCGACAGGAAGACGCTGGTCTGCATTTCGATGAAGGCGGCAAGGTCCGGGGTGATGCCGGCCTGCCAGCCGCCACGCTCCTCGACGCGGGCGTAGGACTGACGTGAGCCCTTGCGGGCCTGGATCGCCTTGACGGTCGGCGTGAAGGCGACGTCGCTGGTGAAAGCATGCGCGTTCATCGAAAGCTTCCTTGCGGCAAGATGCTAAAGTCCGAGCTCCGACAGTGTCGGGTGGTCGTCCGGCCGCCGGCCGAGCGGCCAGTGATACTTGCGATCTGCCTCGCTGATCGGCAGGTCGTTGATGCTGGCGATGCGCAGACGCATCAGCCCGTGTTCGTCGAATTCCCAGTTCTCGTTGCCGTAGCTGCGGAACCATGAACCGCTGTCGTCGTGCCATTCATAGGCGAAACGCACGGCGATGCGGTTGCCGTGGAAGGCCCAGACCTCCTTGATCAGCCGGTAGTCGAGCTCGCGGCTCCATTTGCGCGTCAGGAAGGCCTGGATGGCGTCGCGGCCTTGCAGGAATTCGGCGCGGTTGCGCCAGCGGCTGTCCTTTGTATAGGCGAGCGCGACCCGCGCTGGATCGCGTGAATTCCAGGCATCCTCGGCCATGCGCGCCTTCTGCGCTGCGGTCTCGGCGGTAAACGGCGGCAGCGGCGG
>NZ_RZRW01000891.1:0-1664 GCF_003998745.1 Mesorhizobium sp. M7A.F.Ca.US.014.04.1.1
GGCTTGTCCATATATCGCGCTGGACCCTGCTTTGGACAACGAACCCGATCCTGTGGATCAGGACAGTGGAACGTCGTTTCCTGACAAGGTCCATCCGAGCCTTCGGGGCAGCAGCGGTCGTTTATTTCCAACGTACGAGTTGGGCCGCGTTCGCGCATTCGACCGGCGCGGCATGCGGTGGCATAGCCTTTTGGTCGGCGCCGAGCTGCAAACTTCAAAGGCCGCTAAGTTTCCGCCACCGAGAGCTCACCAAGGCTGCAAGGACGTTCGGACGTCGACCTCGAACGACCAAGCCTTGTGGTGCTGCCGATAGAGGAAGGCGGAGCATTCCACGACGCCCTCGATATCGAGCAACCGGTCACGGCGCGAGTCGTCGTCTGGAAAGCGTCGGCGGATTTTGTGGCCGTCGACGGCACCATCGACGATGACGTGGCCGACGTGGATCCCCTCCAAACCGTATTCCTTGCCTGCGCGACCCGCCTCGGTCAGCATACCTCCGCGTGCAACGCTGCCGATCGATATGCAGGGAAGTCCGTGTAACCCACCTCGCCCCGTCGGGTGTAATAGGTTGATCGGTCCGCTTCTGCGAACGGCCAGCCATGCTCGAGATGCTCAGCAAGATCCGGCTCGATCGCATGGCATGCTGTTTCCGTCAAACATGAACTCCAGGATTTCGAGACGGTGCGGATGGCAGTAGGGGACACGGGCTTGGGCAGGTTCCACTATGGATAGTTCAAGATGACATTCGCGATGGAAAGCTGCTGACCGAACTGGATGGGATGTCCGGCGGCGAGGTGACGGTCAACGTCCTTGGGCTGCGTACAAAGGCTCTGCCGGCTAAGATAAGAGTTATCGTAGACGGTCTGGTTCAAGAGGTGCGCGAACTATGACTGCTATCGCTTAGGCGATGTCGCATTTCACATTCTATGTGTCCGATACTACTCACGCACTACCCTGCAAACACGGTCGACGGTCCGAATGGTTCGCTGCTCGGGAAATATCAGAGCCGGCGTGAATGCGTCGAAAGTCATCGCCAAGCCTGAAAAGCTTTAGCTGGCTGCCACGCCTGGCCGGGCTTTCTTGCTTTTCATGGACAATGAGCGATGCTGGTCGGGCGGCGCGACGGGTTGATAGAAGCAAAATTAGCCAATTGTCCGGTGTGATCGTTTATTTGGAGCGATAGAAATGCGACATCCCTGCCCCACAATGCCGTTTTTGGCAGCCCTTCAAAGCGACATAATCACCGACTTGGTCTCCGTGTAAAGGTTCAGCCCTTCTTGTCCCCGTTCTCTGCCCCAGCCGGATTGCTTGAAGCCGCCGGTGGGTATCGCCGCATCAACCGAACCGTGTACGTTGACCCCAATCCGGCCGGCGCGAATTCGCCGTACCATCTTGTGGGCGACGCTCAGGTCCCGCGTCCAGACACTGCCGGCAAGCCCGAAGATACTGTCATTCGCCTGCCGGGCGATCTGTTCCAGGTCGTCGTCATCGAAACTCATGGCGCACAGGACGGGACCAAAAATCTCTTCCTGCACCACCGCCATGTCGGGTCGGGTATCGGTCAGCACCGTGGGGGCAATGAAGTTGCCTTCGTTGCCGATCCGCGTGCCGCCAAACGCCACCGTTGCGCCGGCGCTCCTGCCCTGCTCGATATAGTCCATTAC
>NZ_RZRW01000892.1:0-1659 GCF_003998745.1 Mesorhizobium sp. M7A.F.Ca.US.014.04.1.1
GATGTCGGCCCGTCCAAGGTGACGCCGCTGCCGGCGCGTGCCGCCGCCAATACAGCCGTCCCGCACGATCATCGCATTGCGCGCAACCCCGGCATGAAGCTCGACCTTGGCTTCATGGAATCGGGGCGCAGCGTCAATCGCTCGGCGCTGGAACGGCGCGTCGCCAGCCTGACCAAGCGGCGCTCGATCAAGGCCGACAACCAGGCCGCCTGGCTGCTGCGCGCCGTCGCCTGCATGGATTTGACGACGCTGAATTCCAACGACACCGAGGAGCGCGTGCGCCGGCTCTGCGCCAAGGCGATCAACCCGTTCCGCCGCGACATTGTCGAGGGCCTCGGCATATCAGGTGAAATCATCCGCCCGGCCGCCGTCTGCGTCTACCACCCCTTCGTTGCCACCGCCGTCGATGCGGTGCGCGGCACTGGCATCCATGTCGCCGCCGTCTCCACCGCCTTTCCGCATGGCCTGGCGCCGCTGTCGACCCGTCTGCAGGAGATCGAGGCCTCGGTCCGTGACGGCGCCGACGAGATCGACGTCGTCATCCCGCGCGGCCTGGTGTTCGGCGCCAAGTGGCGGGAGCTTTACAATGAGATCGTCTCGATGCGCGCCGCCTGCGGTGATGCGCATCTGAAGGTCATCCTCGGCACCGGCGACCTCGCCACGCTGCGCAATGTCATGCTGGCCTCGATGGTGGCGATGATGGCGGGCGCCGATTTCATCAAGACCTCGACCGGCAAGGAAAGCGTCAACGCGACGCTGCCCGTCGGCCTCGCCATGGTGCGTGCCATCAGGGCCTATTTCGAGGAAACCGGCTATCTCATCGGCTTCAAGCCGGCCGGCGGCATTTCCACGGCCAAGGCCTCGCTCGACTGGCTGGTGCTGATGAAGGAAGAGCTCGGCCGGCCATGGCTGGAGCCGGACCTGTTCCGCTTCGGCGCGTCGAGCCTCTTGACCGACATCGAGCGCCAGCTCGAGCATCATCTGACCGGACATTATTCGGCCAATCATCGCCACGCGATGGCGTAAGCCTTTACCCCCACCCCGATCGGCTTTTGCCGATCGACCCTCCCAGGCGGGAGGGTGAAGGAGGCACCTGATGAACATTCTCGATCGCTATCACGCCATGGAATACGGCCCGGCACCGGAGGCCCGCAACGAGGCCGACGCCTGGCTTGCCGCGCGCGATTTCGGCAAGGCGCTGTTCATCGGCGGCGACTGGAAAGCCGCTGCCGGCGGCAAGACCTTCGAGACCAGCGAGCCGGCTTCCGGCAAGCTGCTGGCCGAGGTCTCGGACGCCAATGCCGCCGATATCGACGCGGCGGTTGCGGCCGCCGCCAAGGCGCTGCCGAAGTGGTCGGCAGCCTCAGGCTATCAGCGTGCCAAAGTACTCTATGCCATCGGCCGCGCCATGCAGCGGCATCAGCGCCTGTTCGCGGTGCTTGAGACTATCGACAACGGCAAGCCGATCCGCGAAAGCCGCGATATCGACGTGCCGCTGGCGATCCGCCATTTCATCCACCATGCCGGCTGGGCGCAGGCGCTGGACAGGGATTTCCCCGGCCATAGGGGTGTCGGCGTCGTCGGCCAGATCATCCCGTGGAACTTTCCGTTGCTGATGCTGGCCTGGAAGATCGCGCCGGCGCTCGCCGCCGGCTGCAC
>NZ_RZRW01000893.1:0-1657 GCF_003998745.1 Mesorhizobium sp. M7A.F.Ca.US.014.04.1.1
ACCCCAGGCCATGCCTTCGGGAACATTGGTGCCGCCATCGGGCTTCATCAGGTCGATCGCGGCCTTGATCGCGGTAAGCCCAGTGGTAACGCTGACATCGGTCAGCGGCGTGATCGGGTTGGTGGAGCAGCTGTAGTTCGGCCCGTTGCCGGCGGCCAGCGCCGGCGCATTGATCGGCCTCGGTTGGAAATATTTGGACATGTTGCGCAGCCGGGATTGGCCGGTGCTGCTCGTCGGGTCGTCATTCCACCAGCTGTTGATGGCGCCATAGGTCGTCGGCGCGGCCTCGTCGGGATCCTGGGTGAGCCTCCAATGGTTGCCGGGTTCGTCCGGGGCGAACATCGGCACAAACATCGTCGCCGGATCGCCGACCCCTATGCCGGTGTTCGCCGAGCCGCCGGAAGGCGCCGCGTCGTTGACATTGTAGGGATAAGGCCTGGCCTCGACGCAGCCCTGCCAACTGGCGAACGGGCCATAGGTGTCGATGTAGTCGTATTCGTCGTGGTCGCGTTTGCAGGTGTTGTTCGGGTTGTATTCGTCGCACACCACGCGCTTGCTGTTGACGACACGCTCATGGTTGGTGACGACCTTCATGTCGCGATAGAGCGAAAACCGGGTCAGCATCTGGCCTTCGTCGGTTCCCCATCCGGTGCCGCGCTTGTACCAGATGCCGTTGGTCTGCTGGGCGTATTTGTCGGCTGCGTTCAGCGTCGACCAGTCGAAATTCTCGTTCGATACCGGCGACAATCCTTCGGTATCCATCCAGGGCGCATTGCCGTTGCCGGGCCCGACATTGACCGAGGCGGCAAACGGCACGAGGCCGAACTGCACCGGCCTGTCGACCTGCTTGATCATCGCCGCCTGCTGGGCCAGCGTGTCGACCAGCTGTTTTGCCGCGGTCTTGAGAAGGTCGATGCGCGTTTGCCCCGAGCCCGTTCCGGTCTTGGTCATCGACCCGGAATTGTCGAGTACCAGGGCGACTTCAAGAGTGTTCTTCAGCCGCACTTCCGAGGTGATGTTGAAGCTGATCCTCTGGTTGGCGTCGGTTTCGGATTTGCCGACGAGCTGGCCGAAGACCGGATAGAAATAGGGCTTGTAGTCCAGCCGCGCGGTCATCTTGAGCAAGCCGCCGCCGGTGGTGTTGCTTGGCAAGGTGACGGTGAGCGTCGTATTGGCGGGATTGATCTTGTTGAGGTTGGCATTGAAGAAGTCGAGCGCATAGGCCCTCAACTGGTCGTCGGTGGCACCCTCCGTCAGCCGGCGCGCCGTGGCGAAGTTTGCGGCATCGAGCGCGTTCGAAACCGCCTGTTTTTCGCGGCTCATCTCGGTGAAGTCGACGGCCATTGCCAGGGCGCCCATCAGCGGAACCATAGCGACGACCGTCATAAGAGCATAGTTGCCGCGTTGGTCGCGGCAGAACTGACGCCAAAGTCCATGCATGTCTTGGAGCGGCCCCCGCCGGCGGATTCTCGATCGACGCCAGCTTTCCACAAAACGCTGAAGGCCGGGTTTGGCAAATCGCTCTATTGCCGGGTCAGCACTTCACCAACCGCTAACCAATCGTGCCTGGCGAAAGCTGGTGACAGGCCGGAATGGTTCGGCTAATCCGAACCGGCTGCGGCGAACCGTCTGTCGTGGCGGTCGCAACGATCATGTC
>NZ_RZRW01000894.1:0-1655 GCF_003998745.1 Mesorhizobium sp. M7A.F.Ca.US.014.04.1.1
GCTCGGCATCCAGTCGATCCCGGCGGTCATCGCCTTCAAGGACGGCCAGCCGGTCGAGGGCTTCATGGGCGCCATCCCGGAGAGCCAGATCAACGAATTCATCACCAAGGTCGGCGGCAAGGGCAATGGCGCGCCGCCGGTGGCCGAAGCTCTGGCTGCGGCGACCGAGGCGCGCGACGCCGGCGACATGCAGACCGCGGCCGACATTTATGACGCCATCCTGGCGCAGGCGCCGGAGACGATCGAGGCGATCGCCGGACTGGGAGAGCTGCTGTTCGAGGCCGGCGACACGGAAGGCGCCGAGGCGCTTTTGGCAACAGCCCCGGAGGCCAAGAAGGATGCGCCGCCGGTGGCAGCCCTGCGCGCCAGGATGGCGGTTGCGGCGCAGGCGGCGGCTCTCGGCAATCCAGCCGAATTCGAGCGGCGCCTTGCGGAAAATCCCGGAGATCACCAGGCGCGTTTCGATCTGGCCATGATCCAGAACGCCAACGGCGACCGTACGGCCGCAGCCGACAATCTGCTGGCCATCATCAAGGCCGACCGGGCCTGGAACGAGGATGGCGCGAGGACGCAATTGCTGCAGCTGTTCGAGGCCTGGGGCATGACCGACGAGGCGACGCTGGCAGCGCGCCGCAAATTGTCGGCGCTGCTGTTTTCCTGAGCCGGCTGCCGGTTGTTTTGCCGCACGGGCTTGGCGTCGGCGATGATTGCGCCAGATTAGGGCCAAGAACTCACGCGCTTCTTGATGGCGCGATCGGAGGAATGAGGTGCAAGCGGGAAACGCGCATTACCGGCTCGCCAAGGATTTGCCGTCGACGATCCCTATCTTTCCGCTCGAGGGGGCGCTTTTGCTGCCGGGAGGCCGCATGCCGCTCAACATCTTCGAGCCGCGCTATCTGCAGATGGTGGACGAGGCGATCGCCGGCTCGCGGCTCATCGGCGTCATCCAGCCCAGTCTCGACGGGGCCTTGCGCGACGACGGCGAGCCGGAACTCTGCAATGTCGGTTGCGCCGGGCGCATCATCGCCTTTTCCGAGAGCGGCGACGGCCGTTACCTGATTTCGCTGCAGGGCGTGTGCCGGTTCCGCATCGCCCACGAATTGACGGTCAAGACGCCGTTTCGCCAGTGCAAGCCCTCGCCTTTCCTTGCCGATCTCGATGAGGACCAGGCGGGCAACGAGATCGACCGGCCATCGCTGCTCAAGGCATTTCGCGCCTATCTGCAGGCCAACGACCTCGAGGCCGACTGGGAAAGCGTCAGCCGGGCCGAAAATGCCATGCTGGTCAATGCGTTGTCGATGATGGCGCCCTATGGGCCAGCCGAGAAACAGGCGCTGCTCGAAGCGGCGGATTTGAAGACCCGGGCCGAGACGCTGATCGCCATCACCGAAATGGCGCTGGCGCGCGAGAATGAGGATTTTGGGTCGAGTTTGCAGTAAGAGGGCGCGATGGCGGACGGACGTGACGGGAAGAAGGTCGACCCCAAGCTGCTGGAGTTGCTGGCCTGCCCACTGACCAAGGGGCCGCTGGCCTGGGATCCGGAGCGCGGCGAACTGATTTCCAGGGTCGCCAAGATGGCCTATCCGGTGCGTGACGGCATCCCGATCATGCTGCCTTCCGAGGCGCGGACGCTTTCGGTGGAGGATGTGCTGGCC
>NZ_RZRW01000895.1:0-1654 GCF_003998745.1 Mesorhizobium sp. M7A.F.Ca.US.014.04.1.1
GGCATTCTTCGCGCACACGATGCTGCCATGGCCCGTCGCGGCGAAAGGTCAGCGTGGCTTCCTCGGAGATGTCATCGCCGTCCTGCGCGTACCAGGTGGCACGCTCCCAGCCATTATAGGCGTCGAAGCGGCCTCCGAGCGCCTTGATGCGATCGTGGATCGGCGACAGCTTGCGGTCGCGGCCCTCCGGCCAGGCATGGCGCGGGAACTGGATGGCGTATTCGTTGCCGTAGATCTCCATGCCCTTGGCGACGCAATAGTCCGGCGCCGCGGCATAGGAAGTGAAGCGGCGCGGGTCGCACGACCACATGTCCCATTCGGTCCGGCCCTCGGTCACCCATTCGGCCAGCACCTTGCCGGCGCCGCCACCCTGGGCAATGCCGAAGGTGAAGACGCAGGCCTCGAAGGCATTGGGAACGCCGGGCATCGGGCCGATCAGCGGATTGCCGTCCGGCGTATAGGGGATCGGCCCGTTGATCACCTTGGACAGGCCGGCCGTGCCAAGGATCGGCACGCGGGCGACGGCGTCGGCCAGATAATGTTCCAGCCGGTCGAGATCATCGGGGAACAGCTGGAAGGAAAAGTCCTCCGGCATCGGGTCATTGTGGCTGGCCCAATGCGCGCGGCAATTGCGCTCATAGGGGCCGAGATTCATGCCGTTCTTCTCCTGGCGCAGATAGTAGGAGGTGTCGACGTCGCGCAGCAGCGGCAGCTTCTTGCCTTGTTCCTTCGACCATGCCGCGAGTTCGGGGATCTCCTCGAACAGAATGTACTGATGGCTCATCACCATCATCGGCACGTCGCGGCCGAACATCCGGCCGACTTCGGCGGCGCGGTAGCCGGCGGCATTGACGACGATCTCGCAGCGGATCTCACCCTGTGCCGTCTCGACCACCCAGTCGTCGTTCTCGCGGCGCACGCCTGTGACCGGGCAGAAGCGGATGATCTTCGCGCCCATGTCGCGCGCACCCTTGGCCAGCGCCTGGGTGAGTTGCGCCGGATCGATGTCGCCGTCGCTCGGGTCGTAGAGCGCGCCTTTCAGCTCATGCGTCTCGATGAAGGGATAGCGACGCTGGATCTCGTCGACACCGACAATGTCTATGTCCATACCCTGGTAGAGGCCCATGCCCTTGGCGCGCTGGAATTCCTGCATGCGCTCGAGCGAGTGGGCAAGGCGAAGCGAGCCGGTGACGTGATAGTTCATGGGGTAGTCGACCGCGTCGGCCAGCCCGCGATAAAGCTCGGTCGAATAGCGCTGCATGTTCATCAGCGACCAGGACGAGGAGAAGGTCGGCACGTTGCCGGCGGCATGCCAGGTCGAGCCGGAGGTCAGCTCGTTCTTCTCGAGCAGCACGCAGTCGGTCCAGCCCGCCTTGGCGAGATGATAGAGCGCGGAGGTGCCGACGGCGCCGCCTCCGATGATCACCACGCGCGCCGTGCTCGGCAAACCCGCCATGTTCTTCTCCAAACTTGAACTCAATAGACGGGTGGTGAAACCACCCAGATGACAATTGCCGGCTCGGCACCCGGATTGCGCCAGCGGTAGGGCTTGCCTTCGAAGCGAAAGGAGTCGCCCTCGCCAAGCCGATGCCAGACACCTCCGATCTCGATGTCGAACAGTCCGGACGCGACGTATCCGGCTTCCTCGTTCGGC
>NZ_RZRW01000896.1:0-1651 GCF_003998745.1 Mesorhizobium sp. M7A.F.Ca.US.014.04.1.1
GCCGTCATGGCGGCACCGCGCGCGCCGCTCGCCCGCCGCTTCGGCGCCCTGCTGCTCCTGCGCCTCGACCAGGCGCTTGGCCGGCTCGACGAGGCGGTGTCGCCGCGCCTGCCCGTCGCGCCGCTTTCGGTCGAACGCCACCTCGCCGAACCCGTCACCCTGACCGAGGACATCGAACGGCTGGTGGGCATGCTGGCGGCGACCTTGAAGACCGACCTCGAGCGCCGCGGCGAGGGCGCCCGGACGCTGGCGCTGCTGCTCTTTCGCGTCGACGGCGCCGTCAGCCGCATCGCGCTCGGTACCTCGCGGCCGATGCGCGAACCCATGCTGATCCAGAAACTGTTCCATGAAAGGCTGGCCGCGCTCGAACAGGATATCGATGCCGGCTATGGTTTCGATCTGGTGCGGCTCTCGGTGTTGGCATCAGCCACCTTCGACATGCAGCAGGCCGATCTTGCCGGCGAGGTGACCGACGACGGCGCCGATATCGCGCTGTTCGCCGACCGCATCCGCGCCCGGCTCGGCGATGGCGCGGTTCTCCGGGCAGTCGCGGTCGAAAGCCATCTGCCGGAGCGTGCCGTCGCCACCATCCCCTTCACCGACGCGCCGTGCCGGACCACGCCGCCGAAGAAGCCGGACAGGCTGCAGGCACCAAAAACCATATTTCCGCCGGAACGACCGATCCGGCTGTTCCGCTCGCCCGAACCCATCGATGTGCCGGCCACCGAAATGCCGGAAGGACCGCCGCTGAACTTCCGCTGGCGGCGCGCGCTCTACCGGGTCAAGCGCGCCGAAGGGCCGGAACGCATCGCCGCGGAATGGTGGCGGGAAGCGCCAAGCGACGAGGCGGCATCGACGCGCGACTATTTCCGCATCGAGGATGCCGACGGCCGCCGCTACTGGCTCTACCGGCAAGGCCTCTACGGCGGCGCCTCGCAAGTCCCGCCGCGCTGGTTCCTGCATGGAGTCTTCGCATGAACGCGCTGACCGTCATTCCCTATGCCGAGTTCGGCATCCAGTCGAATTTCTCCTTCCTGCGCGGCGCCTCCAAGCCGGAGGAGCTGGTGGTCGCGGCCAAGCTCCTGGGCTTCTCGGCGATCGGACTTGCCGATCGCAACACGGTGGCCGGCGTGGTGCGCGCCTGGCAGCAGGCCAAGGTCGAAAAACTCTCCTATCACCCCGGCTGCCGGCTGGTTTTTGACGACGGCACGCCGGACATCCTCGCCTATCCCCAGGACCGCAAGGGCTGGGGGCACCTCTGCCGCATGCTGACGCAAGCCAATCTGCGCGACGAGAACGAAAAAGGCGCCACCCTTCTCCAGCGCGGCGACCTGCTCGAATGGGGTGACCTGATGTCGCTGGCGGTCCTGCCCGGTCTGTCGACGGGGGCGCAAGACAGTCTTGCCTTGCTTGGTGAGCTCAAGGGCCGTTTCGGCAGGAACCTGCGGCTTGGCGTTTCGCCCGACTACGCCGGCAATGACCGTTTCCGCATCGAGCAGGCGGCAGCACTTGCCGAGAGCGCCGGCATTCCGCTGATGGCGACCAACGACGTTCTTTATCACACCGCCGAACGGCGCCCGTTGCAGGACGTGCTGACCGCGATCCGCCTCAACACGCCCGTTGCCGAGGTCGGGCTACAACTGGCCGCCAA
>NZ_RZRW01000897.1:0-1643 GCF_003998745.1 Mesorhizobium sp. M7A.F.Ca.US.014.04.1.1
CGGCACGTTCGATCCGCTGGCGCAACGGCGCCGCGCCTGGATCGGGCGGGGTGCGGCAGCCGCTTGCGCGGCGGCGGCATTGTTGGCCGGCGGGTTGTTCACCTGGTCCTATTTTGACAACCGCAACGCGATAACGGCCCAGGCAGGCCAGTTCGAAGCGCTGCAGACGCCGCTGACCTCCATCGCGGCAACGCCGGCATCGGTGGAGCAGCCCGCCATGGACGGCGCGCTCGGTGCGATGGACGCGGTCGCAACCGCCCGGACAGCACCGCCTGGCGCCGCCCAGGATCTACTGGGACCATCGGCCTCCGCGGAAATGGTGCGGGCGCAGACCGACACGTACGATCATGCCCTGCGCAATATTCTTGAGCCACGCATGATCGCCTTGCTCGAGGCGACGATGTGGCGGCAGATCCGCGACCCGGATTTCATGCTCGGAGCGCTGAAAAGCTATCGCATGATGACGGGCCTGTCTCAGATGGATCCCGATTACGCCCAAGACTGGTGGGCGAACAGCTTGCCCGAATTCGCGGCCGCGGCACCATTTCCGACCGCCGATGCCGAAGAGCATCAGCTTGCCGCCATCCGCCGGATGACGGTCGACGAGAGCTATGTCGCGCCCGACCAGGCCCTGGTTGCCGAAGCGCTGAAAACGGTGTGTACCATTTCGTTGCCGGCGCGCGCCTACAAACAGTTGCTGGCCGATCCGGCAGTGGCCGGGCTCAAGGAGTGGATCCCGGCGAATTTCGCCGGCCCCAACGGCAGCAAGGTGTTCGCGCGGCGTTCCGCCAAGACGCTTCGCGTCGGCATTTCCGGAGCATTCACCTATGCCGGCTTTCACGACGTCATTCTCGATCGCATCGACGATGTCGCCGCACAGGCGGCGCTCGATCGTGCCGTTTTCGCTGGCGGCTGCTCAGAGAACTCCGAAACCTCGGTCTCGGCGCTGTCCGAGGATATTCTGAAGCCCTACTATGACGACTATATCGCGCAATGGGACAGCTTCCTGCGCGACATGAGGCTCGCGCCATTGACCGATCTCATCGTCGCCAGTGAGAACCTCAAGGATCTTTCGAGCGCCGATTCCGCGCTGAAGCGCCGGCTGACGGCAGTGGTGCAAGAGACGGAGCTCACCCGTTCGGATGACGCGCCCGCCGGAGATGACAAGGCGGCAGCCAAAGGCGGCTCGAAACTGCTCGGCAAACTGGGCAAGCTTGGCAAGATAGTGAAAACAGGGGCAAAACTGTTGCCACGGGCGGGTTCGGCCAGCGAGGTGGACCTGACCGGCAATCTTGTGGCCGAACATTTCAAACCACTCAAGAGCACCATTGCCGAGGTCGATGGCCAGCCGCCGGCACTGGATGCCGCGGTCGTCGCGCTGACCGCGCTATCCAACGTGCTGCAGACGGTCACCGCGAACCCCAATCCGCAGGATGCTATCAAGAAGCAGGGCGGCCTTGCCGAACTGACGGGAGCGGTCGCCCGGCAGGCACAGATCCTGCCCGACCCTATCAGCAGTTGGCTGGGCGGGATTGCCGGCGACACCAGCAATTTGACTCAGAAGGCGGTCACTTCGGAGCTCAACGCCATCTGGCGGGCCGATATCCTGCCTTTCTGCCAGGCGGCGCTGAACGACCGCTATC
>NZ_RZRW01000898.1:0-1642 GCF_003998745.1 Mesorhizobium sp. M7A.F.Ca.US.014.04.1.1
CGCGGCGGGTTGCACCGAGGGTGAAAAGTCCATCCATACTCATCGTGTCCATCCTTGGTGAGCGGCTTCTCGGGTCGGCTCACCATCACGATCACCGGGTCGACCTGCACCGTCGCTTTCGGGGGGAGGAGCGGGCGAAGGAGCGGCGACGCCCGATGATCGTGATGGCTTGCGAGGGAGAAGATGCGCCGATCCGCCCCGCGAACCTATTCTACGCAGGCATCTGTCGTACGATGCCAAGGTGCAGGGTAGGTACGCCGAGGTGCTGGAACTGTCGCTGAGATGGGGCAAATGATGCGATGACGTTGGTTCGTGCGCGACGTGCCGCGTGTGGCTGTCACAAACACGACCTATCAAGCCGTATGAGGATTCTTCTCAAAACGAGGAGCGGCTGATCGCGAGCAAGTCACCGCCCGAACGGACCGCGATAGGTTTCGCCTACGTGGTCCTCATGTTGAGTAATCAACTCACCGCCGGCCAGAGCGCAATATGCTTAGGTGTACAACGCGTTATTATAACGACAAAGGCTTTAAAGCTTTCGCCTTATAGAAATTGCACGGCATTTGCCGCTCTTGGAGCACTTTGGACCTCACAACCCCGGAGTGCTTTATGCGCCTTAGCTTTCTTTCTGGTTTCCTCATTGCGGTTCTTGCTGCCGGGCCATCGACTTCTGCCAGCGCAGCGCACTCCGGCGTGCCGCTCGGGCAATCGACCGACCTGTCGGCACGTATCGTCGACGGCAAGGCCGACGTTAACGGTGTGGCCTATCACTATTTGCTGGCAGCAGGCGGCCCGAAAACCGTGGTGTTGTTGCATGGTTGGGGCACGACCTCATACATGTGGCGCTTTGTAATGCCGCAACTGGTGGCGCGCGGTTACACGGTACTTGCGCCCGATTTGCGCGGTTTGGGGGACACCGCCAAGCCTGCGGCCGGCTACGAAAAGGCGGCGATTGCCGAGGATATTCGAGCACTTGTCAATCAGCTGAACCTTGGTCCGGTCGTCAATCTCGTCGGTCACGATATGGGTGGCATGGTCGCTTATTCCTATGCGGCGCAGCACCCGGGGGAAGTCACCACACTGGCAATCGTTGACGTCCCGCTGCCAGGCATCGAACCGTGGAACGAATTGATCCAAGGCCCTCGCACTTGGCATTTTCGCTTCCACTCCGTACGCGACGTGCCGGAAATGCTCATTGCCGGTCGCGAGCTTGAGTATTTAAAGTGGTTTCACAATGCAGAGGGGGTAAATACTCGCGCGTTCGACACCGAAGCCGACGAAGTCTACGGCCGTTCTTATGCCCAGCCTGGCGCATTGCGCGCAGGCTTCGAGTACTACCGGGCTTTCCCGCGTGACGAAGAACAGAACAAAGCCTTTGCAAAACACAAGCTGACGATGCCGGTACTCGGTATAAGCGGTTCGGGTGGCCTGGCATCGATGTACGAAGGCCATCTCCGCCACGTCGCCGAAAACGTACGGGCCGTAGTAGTCGAAGGCTCAGGCCATTGGGTTCCGGAGGAGCAGCCGGCCGCCGTCACAAGGGCCCTGATCGAATTCCTGCCACCAGCATACTAAGCTTCGCGGCTGGCTGAAGCACAACATTAGCGATAGTCGCCGTGATGGAGATACGCCACTCCAAAGC
>NZ_RZRW01000899.1:0-1634 GCF_003998745.1 Mesorhizobium sp. M7A.F.Ca.US.014.04.1.1
GGCGAGGTCAGCGGCCTGGCGTCGGTGGCGATCGCGCATCCCGGTATCGATCTCGAGCGGCTGCTGTTCCTCAAGGACCTGTTCGTGCGCGACAAAGCCCGCAACGCTGGTGTCGGCCGGGCGCTGATCGGCTTTCTCGCCGATCATTGCCTGCGCGAAGGCATCGGCCGCATCGACCTGACCAGCGAGGACTGGAACGAAGGCGCGCAGCGCTTCTACGACCGGCTTGGCGCAGAACGCCACGGCCAGAAGGTCTTTCTCAGGCTTTCGGGCGAGGCGCTGAAGGCGATCATCCCTAGACCCTGACGCCCGCCGGCACCGGTCCCCACTGGTTTTCGCGGGCCTGCGTCGGGATCAGCGCGAAGACCAGGATGATCAGGCTGCCGATGGTCGGGATCAGCACCACCAGATAAAGCCAGCCCGAGAGGCCGATGTCATGGATGCGGCGAACGGTCATGCCGAGGCTGGGCAGCAGTGTCGCCAGGACGAAGGTGCCGCAAAGGCCGACGGTTACCGCCGCCGATACGCTGCTGTCGAAATTGCCCATTTCGTTGTCGGCGAAAAGACCGATACCGCCGATGACAAGCAGCGAGACCACCCAGAACAGGAAATAACCCCAATATTCCTTGCGGCGGGCACGTCCGGCGAAATTGAAATAGTTCTGCGTCACGCCACGCCAGAAATAGCCCCAGAGATCGGTGGGCTCGGCCGGCCCGGAGGAACGGCCGAAATGCTGGGCCTGTGGCGCAGAAGCGGATGGTGCGTTACCGGCTTGAGTCGGCGCGGCGCTCGTACCAGCGTCGCCGGCCGGCGCAGCCGTCTCGGCGGCGATCAAAAAGACGTCGCGCGCCTGGCCGCCGCCCGCCTGGAATTCCACGCCCGCGCCCTTCCGCATAGTGGTTTCCCGGCGCAGGTTTTCGCGGGTGAAGGTGTAGCGGTTGCCGTCGGCTCCGGTGATGAAGCCGAAGCCCTGGACTTCGTCATAATGAAGCACTTTGCCGCGCATTTGCCACCCCCACTTGCCACGTCCCTGCCAAGGTGTGGCACATGGCCGAACCGATGGGCAAGACCGCATCGGGATGCGGCCGGCGTCATGCGGGCGGATGAGGCTCGTTGCCCGGTCTTACGAAGGCCGCTTCTTCGCCTTCTTGTGCTTGGGTGCACCAGAGGTGTCGAATTTCGGCTTGCCCGGCTTCTTCGCCCATGGCTTTGCATCATGCGGGGCGGTCGGGCGCTGATCGGCTGCTGCCGGTGCACGTTTTTCGAATTTGCGCTTCGGCGCGTTGGGATCGAACGGCGCCTTGCCGCGATGCGGCTTCTTGTCGGGGCTTGGCGGCTGATAGCCGGCGCGCGACAGATCGGGCGTACCGTCGAGCCGCTTCACCAGGATGTTGCCTTGCAGCTTCCGGTCGGGACCGATCGCGGCCAGGAAGCGGTCTGCCCAATCCGCTGCGATCTGCACGTAGGTCTCTTCCGGCTGCATCTTGATGGCGCCGATCTCTCGCTTCGAGATGCTGCCGGTGCGGCATAGCATCGGGATGAGCCAGCGCGGCTCGGCATTCTGCCGGCGCCCGATCGACAGCGAGAACCAGACGCTGTCGCCGAAATCGTCGCGGCGGCTGGGCGCCTCGTCG
>NZ_RZRW01000090.1:0-14195 GCF_003998745.1 Mesorhizobium sp. M7A.F.Ca.US.014.04.1.1
GTCCCTCGCCCGGCATAGTCATCCCCTTCCACTCGCCCTCTCCCGACGAAGCCGACCGCCAGGGCGCGGAATTCACCGGATCGACGGTGACCACGCAGATGTTCTGGGATTCCGATCTCGGCAAGACGATCGAGACCGCGGCCTATTCGCTGTACCGGCGCAAGAATCCCGAACTGGAGAAGAAGATCGACGCCGTCATCGACATGTATGGCAGGCTGCAGCAGGAGGACGGCTATCTCTCCAGCTGGTACCAACGCATCCAGCCCGGCAAGCGCTGGACCAATCTGCGCGACTGCCACGAGCTCTATTGCGCCGGCCATCTGATCGAGGGCGCGGTCGCCTACTACCAGGCGACGGGAAAACGCAAGCTGCTCGATATCATGTGCCGCTATGCCGACCACATCGCGTCGGTACTCGGCCCGGAGCCCGGCAAGAAGAAGGGCTATTGCGGCCACGAGGAGATCGAGCTGGCGCTGGTCAAGCTGGCACGGGTGACCGGCGAGCGGAAATATATGGAGTTGGCCAGATACTTCATCGACCAGCGCGGTCAGCAGCCGCATTATTTCGACGAGGAGGCCCGCGCCCGCGGCGCCGACCCGAAGGCCTATCATTTCAAGACCTATGAATACAGCCAGTCGCATATCCCGGTGCGAGAACAGAACAAGGTCGTCGGCCATGCTGTCAGGGCGATGTACCTCTATTCCGGCATGGCCGATATCGCGACCGAATATGGCGATGATACGCTGCGAGCAGCACTCGACCTTCTGTGGGACGATCTCACCACCAAGAGTCTCTACATCACTGGCGGACTGGGGCCGTCGGCGCACAATGAGGGCTTCACCAGCGACTACGACCTGCCCAACGAAAGCGCCTATGCCGAGACCTGTGCGGCGGTCGGCTTGGTGTTCTGGGCCAGCCGCATGCTCGGCATGGGGCCGAACGCGCGCTACGCCGACATGATGGAACGCGCCCTCTACAACGGTTCGATCTCGGGCCTGTCGCTCGACGGCTCGCTGTTTTTCTACGAGAATCCATTGGAAAGCCGGGGCAAGCACAACAGGTGGAAGTGGCACCGCTGCCCGTGCTGCCCGCCCAATATCGGGCGCATGGTCGCCTCGATCGGCAGCTATTTCTACAGCCTGGCCCACGATGCGCTGGCCGTCCACCTCTATGGCGACTCGACCGGGCGCTTCGATATATCGGGCGTCCCGGTGAGCCTGACGCAGGTCAGCAGCTATCCCTGGGACGGCGCCGTCGACATCATGCTCGAACCGCGGGCGCCGGTCGAGTTCACTTTGCACCTGCGCATTCCCGCCTGGAGCGCCAGTGCCGGGTTGAAGATAAACGGCGAAGCCATCAGGCTGGCGGATATCACCAGCGACGGCTACGCCGCGATCAAGCGGACATGGAAAAAGGGCGACAATGTCCGGCTCGATCTCGAAATGCCGATCGAGCGGCTTTATGCCAACCCGCAGGTGCGCCAGGATGCTGGCCGCGTCGCGCTGTCACGCGGCCCGCTGATCTATTGCGTCGAGGCATCAGACAATGACAGCCAGCCGCATCGCCTGACGCTGCCGCGGACGGCCACCATCGAAGCGCAGCACCGGCCGGAACTTCTCGGCGGCGTGGTGACGCTGTCGACCGCGGCACTTGCCGATGTCTCCGACGGCTGGCAGGACGGGCTCTACAGGCCCGAGCCGCCGGCCACCGCCGAGACGCGACTGACCGCCATTCCCTATTTCGCCTGGGACAACCGCGAGCCCGGCGAGATGCTGGTATGGCTCAGGGACGGCTGAACGAGGTCGGTGTATCGGCGATGACCGATCCAAGCTCAGCCGCGGTCGATGCCGCGGTTTCGGGCTTTTGGTCCATATAGCGCAGACGCAGGCGCAGGAATGGCGCCTCGACGCAGGTATAGCTGAGATAGCCGATCGGGATCGTCGCCACGAAGCACAATGCGGACCAGAGGCATGCGACGTAGAAATTGCTGATGCTCATGACATTCGTGTCTATGAACGCTGCCAATTGCATGACGAAGAACAGGTGCAGAAGATAGATCGAATAGCTGTAGGCCCCAGCCTTCTCCAGTACCCTGAACGGCGGGCTTGTTCGCTTTCTCGAAAAGCTCGTGTCGTAGTAGGCGATGCCGAATGAATAGGCTGCCGCCTCCAGGGTCGGCAGGATGATCCATATCCAATGAGGCGACGGATAGCGGCCCAGTTGGTAAAATCCGCCGGCTGCATCGAACCACCAGAAGAACCCCGAAAAAGCCATGAGAACGGCCAGCGCCAGCCAGTGTTGGTTCTTCGCGTGGGCACGCAGGTGAAAGGCAAGAATGCCGGCCAGGAACTGATCCGCATGGCCTATGATGGTTGCGGACGCCGCCGACTGCACTTCGCCGATCTGCACATACAGGACGGACCTCAGCACAATGGCTGCCGCGATGAACAGCAAGGGCGCGAACACAAACCGCCTGGATACCATCAGCAAGAACGGCAGCAACAGGTAGAAGTGCGCTTCGATCGTTATCGACCAGCCGCCATTCGGGAGGGTGGGAAAAAGAAACCCCAATCCGACGCCCGTGAAATACCCGTCGAGGGACTGGCCGGCCACGTACCTGCGGCAGGCCTCGATGCATAGCACGACCAGGAGAAGCGGAAGCAGCCTGAGGGCCCTGTTGGCAAAGAAGGGCAGATAGTTGATCTGCTTTCCATCGAGCAGCTTGGCGAACAGGTAGCCGGAAAGCGCCATGAACAGGGAAACGCCAGTATGCCCTTCATCCAGAACGCTGAAGATAGGAAGAGCCGGCACGAAATCATAAGGCACGGGGCCTTCAGGAGAAGCATGAAGGAAATGCCAGGTAAAGACAAGAAAGGCCGCCAGGCCACGAACATGATCCAGCGCTGGGTAGTGCTCTCCGGTCGAGGATTTCATGATTGGTCCACGCGCACCGTGTCCTGCGCCGGTGTTCAGGTCATCGTTGGCCCAGAACTGTTTTCAATTCATTAAACCTTCACTGCGGAGACTTACGAAATCAGAGATTTGCTTCGCAAGGTGCTGTGGCCTGCAAGCATCCGGAGCCAAACACGACTGAAGCGTGCCGCGTCTGAGCGGATCACTTCTGGGCGGATCACTTCTGGGCGACGGTCAGCCCGATCTCTTCCGCCACCAGTTCCTGCAGCCGCCACAGATTGCGGTCGCGGATGCCGCAGGCTTCGAGGTGGCGGATCGTCTCGAATAGATATTGCGCGCCCGAGCCCCAATGACCGACGGCTGTCACCAGCGTCGCCGCGATCGCCTGCTTGTCGAGCTTGCCGGCATAACGCGGATTGGCGGGATCGACGACGAAACCAATCGCGCGACATGGGCCGCCTTCGGTCCTGACCTGCAGCCAGCGCGGCACGTTGACGGCGGGCAGGATGGTCATTTCGCGGCGCAGCAGCGCTTCGAGGTTGGCCGCCACCGGTTCCGCGATCTCGAACACCATGCCCTGGCACTGGCCGCCGCGATCGAGCGCCATCATCAAGCCGGGCTGCTCGACCGTGCCGCGAAAACGCTGCACCGTGAAGCAGAACGAACGATGCCAGCCGCTGGCCACCGCGCGTTCTCCGCCCCTCACCTCGCCGGCGGGCTTCCACAGCAGCGAGCCATAGGCAAATAGTTTCAGCGGCCCGGCCGGAGCGCCGGCCAGCACCTCGTCGCGGATACGCGCATAGTCGGCATCGGTCATGTGAACCATGCCCGGCGTCGGCCCGGCATCCTCGACAGCACGCATAGTGCGCGCGACCAACGCCTCGGTCAGCGCCATCGGCGTGTTGCGCGGCACGGACTTGCGCGGCGATATGGCAGAAATCGGCTGGTTCATTTCATACCCTCTACCGTCGCCGTCATGTTGCCGAAGGCAGAGGGATTCTCAAGGGTCCATGTGACCGGCGCAAAATTCAACGGCCGATGCCGGGCGGGTGACCCTCCCGCCCGGCATCCAATCATTCTAGTGCTTGGTGCTCTTGCCGCCGATGGGGATGCGCCTCATCTTGTTCTGTGCCTTCTCGGATTTCGGCAAGGTGACGAACAGCACGCCGTTGCGGAAATCGGCAGCGACCTTGTCTTCTTCGACTTCGAAGCCGATCGGAATGCGACGTTCGAAGCGGCCGTAGAATCGCTCGGAGAACTGACGTTCCTTGTCGTCGGTTTCGGCGTGTTTTTCACCGCGCAACGTCAGGACGCCGTCATCGAGCAACACCTCGATGTCCTTTTCCTCCATGCCGGGTATCTCGGCGGTCACGCGGATTTCCTTGTCCGTTTCCGAGATTTCCACGCTAGGCCAGCCACCGCCCGCTGAAGAGAGCCTGCCCAAGGATGGAAGACGTGAACCGAAACCGCGGAACATGTCGTCAACAAGGCGGTTCATCTCGCGATGCAGGCTCATGAATGGGTCCTGATCGCGGTCGCCTGAGAGGGTCTGAACCTGGTTTGGATCGCGACCCCATGGCATCAGATCACGAATGGTCATTGCATTTGCTCCTTTCTTGATCCTGTCTATCGTTCGTTTGCATGCTCTGGTTGCCATGCTCGGACGATGCGCGTCTGCGCCATTGGCGCTCCGGTCCCGTTGGAAACGCCTGGATCAGTGGCGGGGGCTCGCGCACCTGAGCCTGCCCGAAGGCCACCGCCCCTGACCCGCGCGGCGCCCGTGACGCCGGCGCCTCGTCGGCACTGGTGCGGAGGATTTTGGACTCCGTCGCGGGTGGGTCAAGACCTCGTAATGTAATGTGATTGGTGCATGCAGGTGCCTGCGTCACCGGTGCTGTCCACATCAGTCGTGCCCTTCGATCGGCACTTCGCGAAACAGTGGTCAACCGCCAGCTTGGTGTCTGCTGGACCGGAGCCGCCTCGGCCTCAACGCGCGGCTGGTCGGCTGGATCGGCGGTCTCGAGGACAGGGAACAATGCCGCTGGCAGGCCGTTCTGTTCCTTGCCGGAGGATGCCATGAACGACGCGTCGGCAAAGCCCGCTGGCCCCGTCCTTTCATCGGCGGAGCGCGTCAACACGCTGTCGCATTTTCACCGCGCCGAGATCGCTCGCATGGCGGGATGGCGCGACCGGCTGGACAGGACAACCAACTGGGCAATCACGGTGGTGGCGGCGCTGCTTTCGGTATCGCTGTCGACGGCCAGTGCGCATCACGGCGTGCTGCTTTTCGCCATGCTGCTGATCCTGCTGCTGCTATGGATCGAGGCGCGCCGCTATCGGTTCTTCGATTTCTATCGGGCGCGCGTACGCCAGTTCGAGCGCCACTATTTCGCGCAGATCTTTTCCCCACAGCCCGACTTTGCCTCGGACTGGCTGCTCATCGTCGGGGAAGGCCTACGCGCGCCGAAGTTCCTGCTGTCGCAGCGCGTCGCGCTGGCCCGTCGGCTGCGGCGAAATTACATCTACCTGTTCCTGATCCTCTTGCTGGCCTGGGTGCTCAAGATATCCACCCCCAGCCTTCAAACCGTGGGCGTCAGGACCGGCTTTGCCGGTTCGCTTCGCGAAGCCGTAGACAGCGCCGCCCTTGGCCCCGTTCCCGGTGTGGCGATCGTGGTTGTCGTGGCCGCATTCTATGTCGGGTTGCTTGCCATCGTCTTTTTCACGGCCGATAACGACGGCGAACTGTCCTTTGGCGACGTGCATGTTTGACGTTGATGCCCGGCAACACGCCGCTGCAACGCAAACGGCGGCCCGCGCGCTGAGATGGTCGGTCCGCCGAGACGTTTGAGGGAACGGAACTTCGCGCCTAGATGCCGAAGAACTGCTTGCCAACCATGTAACCCAGTGCCGCCACGACCAGCGGAAACAGCGCCGGCGCGGCTTTGCCCAGAAGGGAGACCTGCGGGTCCTTCGCCGGCGTATGACGTGCATTGCCGAGATTCTTGGTCATTGCTTGCCTCAGGTTCGAAAGACTCATTAGCAAATGCTGATTAACAGCATGACCGCATTAACGGCTTGATAGGAAATCAACTCTGATCAGATGCAAATTCTAATGATCGGCACATGGACGGCAAAGACGCGCTGCCCTATTTGGCGGCGTTCGAAGCATCGACGGGGACGCGCGGCCGTTCGCGGCAATCGACAAAAACACGCCCGAACAACAAGATGGCTCAGGAACTCGATTTAGCAGGTGAGCGCCAGCTCCGAAGCCGGTGCAGTTCATCCGCCGTCTCGCCCGAGCTTCGTGTTGATAGCTCGGGGTCGAACGCATGTCCGCGGCGTAGGCAGGCCGCCTCCCGTCAAAAAATTCGCAAACCAATGTCGGACTGGCTAGGCTTCGTCCGTCCTTGGGGTATCGAACAGGCATTCATGAAAGGATCCAGCAATGCCCGGCACCGTACGTTTGCACCGCGTTCTGACGACCAGCCCTGAAAAGGTCTATCGCGCCTTCGTTGAAGCGGACGCGCTGGCCAAGTGGCTTCCGCCAAACGGCTTCACCTGCACGGTCCATAATTTCGAGGCAAAGGTCGGAGGCACGTTCAAGATGTCGTTCCGCAATTTCACCACCGGCGACAGCCACGCCTTCGGCGGCGAATACCTTGAACTCGTTCCGGGCGAGCGCCTGCTCTACACCGACAGGTTCGACGATCCCAACCTGCCCGGCGAGATACGGGTGACCGTGGTCTTGAAAAAAGTGTCGGTCGGCACTGAAATCGACATTACCCAGGCCGGCATTCCGGACGTCATTCCGGTCGAGGCCTGCTATCTCGGCTGGCAGGAATCGCTCAGAAATCTGGCAAAGCTCGTCGAGCCCGAGATCAATCAATAGGCTGCGGATGGCCGGGAGAACGGCCGTTTCTGGCCTGCCGAAGCCTGAAACTTGGACTGTGGCGGGAACTGCCCTTTGTCGCTAGCAATTCATCATTGCGGCACCCCTGTGCCTGGACGTGTCGATGAAGAATGCAGCGGAGGTTGAAAAAGCATGACTCTGACCAACCGAGACATCGTCGAGTTGACGGCGTGGCGGCGCCAGCTGCACCAGTATCCGGAAATCTCGAATGAAGAGGAGAAGACGGCAAAGGAGGTCGTCGCCTTCCTCGCCGATACGGGGCCGGACAAGGTGCTGACACAGCTCGGCGGGCACGGCGTCGCGGTCACATATGACAGCGGCAAAGCAGGGCCGACGGTGCTGTTCCGTTCGGAACTCGATGCCTTGCCTATCGAAGAACTTTCAGGCGTGCCGCATGCGTCGCGCGTGCCGGGCAAGTCGCATATGTGCGGCCATGACGGACACACCGCCATCCTGGCATCCCTCGGCCGGCAGTTGGGGCGCGAGCGGCCTGCAAGCGGCCGCGTCGTGCTGATGTTCCAGCCGGCGGAGGAAACCGGCAATGGCGCAGCCGGCGTCGTTGCCGATCCCCGCTTCGGCGAGATCGCGCCGGATTTCGCTTTCTCGCTGCACAACCTGCCTGGCGTGCCGTTCGGCGAGGTGCGGCTCAAGCCCGGCGTGGTCAACTGTGCGTCACGCGGCATGCGCATCGTGCTGGAGGGCAAGACCGCCCATTCATCCATGCCGGAGACCGGCACCTCGCCGATGCTGGCGATCAGTGAGCTGATGCCGGCGCTGCCGGCGCTCGGGCGCGGAACCTTCGCCGACGACGACTTCTCCATGCTGACCGTCACCCATGCCGCGATGGGCGAGGCCGTGTTCGGCATCGCGCCGGCTCATGCGCAGGTCTGGGCAACGCTGCGCACCCGGCGTGACGAGCGCATGGCGAACCTTTGTGCTGCTGCCGAAGCACTGGTCGCCAGGATCGCCGGCGAGCATCGCCTTACCGCCCGCTGGGACTATCACGAGATCTTCGTCGCCAGCGTCAACGCGCCGGACGCGGTGGAGCATCTGCGGCGCGCGCTCGATGAAGAGGGCGTATCGCACGGCGAAGAGGCCCTGCCGATGCGCGCCTCGGAAGATTTCGGCCTGTTCGGCCATAGTGCCAAGTCGGCGATGTTCTTCCTCGGTGCGGGCGAGCGGCACCCCGCCTTGCACAATCCCGACTATGACTTTCCCGACGACCTGATCCCGATCGGGTCGAGGATCTTCATGCGCACGGCACGCAATCTCCTGGGTTGACCTCCGCCAACTCCAACGCCGAAAGGAACATGCAATGCCAAAGATACCGAAGAACACGATTTGCCTTTGGTTCGACAAGGACGCCGAGGCTGCGGCGCGCTTCTACGCAGAGACCTTTCCCGACACCAGCGTGGGCGCCGTTCACCGTGCGCCGAGCGATTTTCCGTCCGGCAAGAAAGGCGACGTGTTGACGGTCGAATTTACCGTCGCCGGCATTCCCTGCATCGGATTGAACGGCGGCTCCACATTCAAGCAGAACGAGGCCTTCTCGTTCCAGATCGCCACCGACGATCAGCAGGAAACCGACCGCTACTGGAATGCCATCGTCGGCAATGGCGGCCAGGAGAGCGTGTGCGGCTGGTGCAAGGACAAATGGGGCGTGTCTTGGCAAATCACGCCGCGCACGCTGACCGAGGCCATGGCGGCCGGCGGCGAGGAAGCCAAACGCGCCTTTGATGCGATGATGGAGATGACAAAGATCGACGTCGCGGCGATCGACGCAGCCCGGCGCGGCTGACCTCGATCGGGGCTGAGTTGCTATCTGACCTTGATGACGACCTTGCCCTTGGCGCGTCCTGTTTCGACATAGGCCAGCGCCTCATTGGTCGCCTCGAAGGGAAATATCCGGTCGACGACCGGGCGGATCGCGCCGGATTCGATGAGCGATGCGATCTTGCTCAGCTGCTCGCCCTGCGCCCACATGAAAAGGAACGAGAACGTCACGCCACGGCGCTTGGCTTTCGCTCGAATACCGCGGCTCAGCAGGCGAAGCACCAGCCTCAGCACCACGTTCAGTCCCTTTTCCCTGGCAAATTCCGGATCCGGTGGGCCGGAGATGGAGATGAGCTTGCCACCCGGTTTCAGCACATTCAGTGATTTTTCAAGTGTCTTGGCGTCCTGGCTGTTCAAGACGACGTCGTAGCCCGAAAGGACTTTCTCGAAATCGTCTTTCCTGTAGTCGACGACGATATCGGCGCCGAGCCCCTTGACCAGACCGGCACTCGCCGCGCTGGCGGTGGTCGCAATGGTCGCGCCGAGATGCTTTGCCAGTTGGATGGCGAATGTCCCCACGCCGCCGGAACCGGCTTGAATGAAGACCTTCTGTCCCTTCTTCAGCTTGGCCCTTTCGACGAGCGCCTGCCAGGCGGTCAGGCCGACCAGCGGGATCGAGGCCGCCTCCTCCATGCTGAGGTTCCCGGGTTTCAGGGCCACGTCGGCTTCATCCATGGCTATGAACTCGGCGAACGTCCCGATCCGGCCATCGCGCGGCCGCGCATAGACGTCGTCGCCCAGGTCGAATTTGCGGACTTTCGATCCCACGCGCACAACCCTCCCGGCCACGTCGTGACCCAGGATGAAGGGCCAGCGATAGGGCAGGATCAGCTTGAACTCTCCGGTTTTGACCTTGGAATCGAGCAGGTTCACCGCCGCGGCGTGGACCTCGACCAGGACATCGCTGTCCCCGAGTTTCGGCTCCGGCATTTCGGCTAGCCGCAGAGTGCCGTTCTTGCTGTACTTGTCGACGACGAATGCCTTCATGGCAGTGACTTTCTGAGAGTGATTTTGGTGTGTCGCATGTGCGTGAAATCCTCTGCTCGCTGTGTTCAAACGGGCAGGCGGAATTGTTTCCGCAGGCTCTTGTCGAATATCCCCGCGGGAGCAAAGCGACGCAGCAGGCTGACCTGGCGCGCAGCCTTGCCGGCGGTGTAGCGCCGTTGCGGACGGGCATCGGTCGCTGCCTTGACGACCACTTGCGCCACCATTTCCGGCCGGTCGGCGACAGGCATCACGTCGCGAAGCAGCGCTTCCAGCGTAGCGCGGGCCTGATCGTATTCCTGCAACGGCGAATCCGGCTGGATCCCGTTCTGGTCGAAGACAGTACGAACGAATGCCGGCTCGATGACCGAAACGCGGATGTTGAAGGCGCGAACCTCGTGGTCGAGCGATTCCGAATAGCCCTCGAGCGCGTGCTTGACCGCCGAATAATGCGCTGAATACGGCGCGGGCACCAGTCCCAGCACAGAGCCGATATTGATGATGCGCCCCTCGCCACGCTGCCGCATCGACGGCAGCACCGCATTGGTCATGCGGATGACGCCGAACAGATTGACGTCGAACAGAGCCTGCACCTGGGCAATCGAGAATTCCTCGGCGCCTCCAAGCTGGCCGACCCCGGCATTGTTGACCAAGAGGTCGATCCGGCCGGTCTGCGAGAGCACCGTCGAAACGAGTGCGGCAACGGCCTCACTGTCGGTCACGTCGCAGATCAGCATGATCACCCCGTCCGGATCGTTGCCGGCCTTGCGCCGGCTGGTTCCGAAGACGGTGAACCCGGCCCGCGCAAGGGCTTCGGCACTGGCGCGGCCGATGCCCGAAGAGGCTCCGGTCACAACAGCGGTTTTTCCGGCATTCGTTTTCATTTCGTGCTCCAAACTCATGGGGGCTAGCTTTTTTGCATCTGTTAAATTACAGTCGTAATATCAGATTATGATCATAATGCAATAGCAGAAAGGAATAGCAGCCATGCGCTACGAAAAGGGCAGGAAGGACGCCTCGCGCGGCCGGATCCTGGAGGTCGCCGCGGAACGCTTTCGGAAAAACGGCATAGCGGCGTCCGGACTGGCAACCATCATGGGCGACGCCGGGCTGACGAACGGGGCTTTCTATCCCCACTTTCAATCAAAGGCGGCGCTTGTCCGTGAAACGGTCGCTGCAGCTCTCGAGGATCAATCCGACGAGATACGGCAAGCATTGGCCTCCGGCGGCTTGGCAATGGCCATAGACACATATCTGTCTGCGGCGCATCGGGATAATCCCGGGAAGGGCTGCGCCTCTGCCGCCTTGCTGGCGGAAATCGCCCGCGAGCCACCCGAAACGCGTCAGCTTTATACCGAGCGTTTGCTGACCCAGGTGCGCCAGGTGTCGGTAGAGCTGCCGCCGCAAACTCCTGATCCGGAGGGCGTTGCGTTCGCTATCTTTGCGACCCTCATTGGCACGCTTCAACTGGCCCGTGCCGTGGAGGGAACGGAATTGTCGGATCGTATCCTTGCGGCAGGGAAAGCTGCGGCGCGCGCGCTGATCGAGCAGAGTTAGGGGATGTCACGCGTGGGCACGTCAAAGACATCCTCAGGCGGTGCGACGCCCAGCCCCGCATCGGCCCCTTGGGCAGGAACAGCACCGCCCGTATGATGGTCAGATGCGCGCCCGCTCTTCAGTGCCCGGTGCCGCGACCGAAGGACCTGGCGTCCTTGGCCAGCACCAGCTCGGCATCGTCGGTAACATAGCTGACATAGCGATAGTCGCGGATGAAGCTGATCTGACCTTCTCGCCACTCCAGCCACATGAAATGATGCGGTTTCTGGTCGGCATGGCTTTCGAACACAGCGATCACCTCGCGGCCGTCGAGCCAGGCCGGCGTCAGCCACACGCGGTCGCTTTTGGCGTAGATCGTGAAGAACATGCCGACATCCGCCGCACCCGAGCGCGTCGCATGCAGGGACTGATGAAGCCTGACGTCGTCGGCAAGCAGGGCGCGCAAGCCGTCCCAATCCCGCTGGTTGAACAGGGTCGCATAACGGACCACGGCGGCCGACGCGATACGCGCATCGGGAGCCGAACTGGCCTGCGCACTGACTTCCCTAAGCCGGGCGCGGCCGCGCGCCAAGTGCCCTTTCACCGCATCGACGGTGATGCCGAGCAAAGCAGCGATCTCGGCCAGCGGCTCGTCGAGCACATCTCTGAGGATGACGACGCTGCGCTGGAGCAGCGGAAGCTCCGCGAAGCGCGACACTGCGGTCTGTATAGCTTGCCTGCGCATCAGCATCTCCACCGGGTCGGCTTTGGTGTCGTCGGCAATTTCAAGCGCCGCCTCGATAGGCTCCGCCGCGCGGATCGCGCGGCTGCGCAGCAGGTCAAGCGCACGGTTGTGGGCGACGCGGAACAGCCAGGGCCTGAGCTGCGGCACCTCGCCCAGCTCATTCAGCGCAACGAAGGCTCGCGCAAACGTGTCCTGCACGACATCCTCCCCGTCGATGACCGAGCCCATCAGGCGCGCGCAATAGCGGTGCAGCTCTGGCCGCATCGCGGCGGCAAGGGCAAGCAGCCCTTCCCGTCGGTCGCGGTCCACGGCAGGATCTCGTTCGCTCAAGCCGCAGCCCCCTCCATCACGGTTACGCCCGCGTCGCCATTGAGGCCGAAGACGATCCCCTCGGCATATTGCGGGTCTTCCAGCACGGAAACCACCCTGTCGCCGAAGGTTCGGGGCGGCATCGGCGCACCGAAGCGGGTGACGAATTGTTCGGGCGTGATGCCCATGGATCCGGAATAGGCGCCGGCCGCCGCATCGCCTGTTCCGGTGCCGAGGATCATCTGCCGCGGCACGATCGCCTGAAAGCGGATGCCGAGCTTCTTCTCCAGCGAAACGCCGTTGGCGTACTTCGCCATGAACCACAGCATGCGCTTGGCGCCGCCATAGCCGCCCGACAACTGCGACCCGGTGACGGCGGCACCGCTCGATCCCACCAGAACACGGCTGCCCGGCTTGAGCGGCAGGTTGAGCGCCGCCTGCAGCCAGTATAGCCCGGCCTTGACGTCGGTTTCCCAGGCGATTGAAAAATCTTCCCAGCTCAGTTGGTCCAACCGGCCCATCCGGGGCGTGGCACCAGCATTCAGGACCACGACGTCAGGACGAACCTCGCTAAGAATGCGATAGGCCGCGCCCTCCTCCGCAACGTCGGCGCGGATAGTGGCGACCCCAAGCCGCGCACCGACCGCATCCAGCGCCTCGACGCCACGGGCAACGACGGTCACACTGGCGCCCTGTTCGACCAGCGCCTCGACCAATCCGAGGCCAAGCCCACGGCTGCCACCGGTGACCACGATTTCTTTATTCCTGAGGCTCATCGACCCTGCTCCTTAGCTTCACTGTAGCTAAGACGTTTGAGGGTCGGAAAAAGAGCCAAGGTTTGGCGAGGCGCGCTGTCGCGGCGACGATCCGCGACATGCCGGCAATACTGGCGATCGGGCGGAAAGCTGCCTGTCCGCTTTCGGCCTAAAATGCGATGCCCGATATTGGACGCAGTAAGGTTAGAGGCTGCCGGCGATGAAAGCGCTGCCGGTCCATGCTGCAGCATCCCAGCCGGATATGTTCAGAAGTCGAGAGCGACCATCATGCCGCGGACTTCGGCCATTTCCAGCAGCAGGTCTTGGAGTCTTTCGTCCAGTGCGGCACCGGTCAGCGCCAGAAGCTCGGTGACGCTCTCTCTCATCGATATGACGGCGGCGCCTGTCTTCTCGGCGAGCAGCCGTCCGATGGCAGCTCGGATCAGGTCGTCCTGATCAGACATTGCTTCACCTCCCAACGCACTGCAACCTCCCCTTGCTTTCCATGCCTCACCGCCGCTTTCGACAACAGGGCGTGATTTCCCATACCGTATGATTTTTGATGCGACATCGGGCAGCTTTGCTCATGCCAGCAGATCGTCTGGAGGAGCCCGCCAGTCGTTCAACACCGACAATGAGGGCAGGAGCGAAAAATGGCCGGGCTGGACCGTTTCAACCGCTGCAAGCAGTGCCAGAGGCACTTCGTGCCGATAAAGCCCAATGCACACGCCCCCTTTGGCCGTTGCCGGCAATTCCGTGACGGTGTCGAAAATCGAAAACGTACCCGTTGGCTCTTCCACGATTTCGAAACGCCCCACCCCAAACCTCCCTCTGCACAAAAGTAGCGACCAACGCGGACATCCCCCTAGTGGTTCCCTAGGCTGGCAGTTTTTTTCGCGCCTTGGTTGTAGCGCATGCCGGCAGGACAGTCATGCCCGCAGGGCGCGCAGTCAAAAATCGCTACGCACATTTTAAATCTTGACGCGTGTCAATTTTTTATAAAACATGCGCAAACGCCGGCATGGCATCGGCCGGCGCTCTGGGAGGAGCAATGCCTGACATCGAAAAGCGCCCGAACCGGGGCGGCAGTCCGCACATCCCCAAGCTGGCAGCAGTCCGTTGGCGGATCGTCGCGCCAGGGGCCGGGGTCGCTTGCGCGCCGTCGGACATTGCAGTCGCCGGACGGCGACATCGATGCAGCCCATAAAAC
>NZ_RZRW01000009.1:0-27213 GCF_003998745.1 Mesorhizobium sp. M7A.F.Ca.US.014.04.1.1
GACGAGCGCGACGACACGGTGGCCGCCGTGCTGAAGGAGGTTGGGCTCGATCCGGCGACCCGCAACCGCTACCCGCACGAGTTTTCCGGCGGCCAGCGCCAGCGCGTTGCCATCGCACGCGCCATGGTGCTCAACCCGCGCTTCGTCATGCTGGACGAGCCGACATCGGCACTCGACATGAGCGTGCAGGCGCAGGTCGTCGACCTGCTGCGCAGCCTGCAGGCCAAGCACGATCTCGCCTATCTCTTCATCAGCCATGATTTGAAAGTCATCCGGGCGCTCGCCAACGACGTCATCGTCATGCGCAATGGCAGGATCGTCGAAGCCGGCCCTTCCCAGCAGATTTTTGAAAATCCGCAAACCGACTATACTCGGGCGCTGATCTCGGCCGCCTTCAAGATCGAGACGGCACCGGTCGGCATCGTCAGCGAGTGATTTGCGTAAAGAGGGACTAAAGGACCGCAATGGAAAAAGGCCGCATCCTGCTTGCCGTCACCGGCTTTCATCCGCAGCGCTGGCGCGACCTGCTGTCGGCCGAACGCGAGGTGGTGCTGGAGCCGGACGGCGCCAGCGACCCCTCGATCACCTATGCCGTTGTATGGAAGCAGAAGCCGAACATCCTGGCGTCGCTGCCCAATCTGCGCGCCATCTTCTCGATCGGCGCCGGCGTCGACCATATCTTCGCCGATCCCGGCCTGCCCGACGTGCCGATCGTCAAAATCGTTGCCGACAACCTCACCCAGTACATGACGGAATATGTCGTCTGGCGGGTGCTCGACCATCACCGCCAGGGCCTGCTCTACCGGTCGCAGCAGTCGAAGAAGATCTGGCATGAGCCGCAGCAGAGGCCTGCCGGTGACATTTCGGTCGGCATCATGGGCCTCGGCAGTCTCGGCCGCGCCGCGGCCTCGGTGCTGCTCTCGCTCGGCTTTGCCGTCAATGGCTGGTCGCGCACCGACAAGGCCATGCAAGGCGTCGCGACCTATTCCGGCGAAGCTGGATTGATCCCCTTCCTCAAGGCAACCGACATCCTGGTGGTGCTTCTGCCGCTGACGCCGGAGACCAAGGGCATCATCAACTACGGCGTGCTGAAGGAGCTGCGGAAACGCAACGGCCTCGGCGGCTCGGTGCTGATCAATGCCGGGCGTGGCCGCCTGCAGAAGGATGCCGACATTTTGCGGGCGCTGGATGACGGCACGTTGAAGGAGGCAAGCCTCGACGTGTTCGAGGTCGAACCGCTGCCGAAGACCAGTCCGCTGTGGGGGCATCCGAAAGTGTTCGTGACGCCACACGCGGCGGCGACCTCCGATCCGGTGCATCTGGCGCCGATCATGCTGCGCCAGATGGACGCCTTCGAACGCGGCGAAAAGCTCGACAATCTGGTGGACCGCGATGCAGGGTATTAGCCAGGACAAGGCCTCATCGGGCCAGGTCCCACTCCCGGAAGCACTTCTTGATTGCCCGCAGTGACGATAACTGCACCTTTGGCAGATCAATCTGCTCGAACATAGCCAGGTAGCGTTTGCGATTTTTCGGCGTGGCGACAGTGATATGGCGGATCATATCCCATTTGACGCTGTCGCGCCCGCCCTCCAAGGCACCGCGCCTCTCCCGCTCCAACAACGTCCGGCGAAAATAGCGCAACAAACTTGCGGGTGTGGAAATGTCCAACAGGATCAATCCCGTCGCCCGCCGAAAACGTTGCGGCATACCTACCGAATAATTCCCATCCATCACCCAACGCTCTCCGGCGATTGCGGCGTCGTGCAAGGCAATGAATTCGTCCCTTGGGCGCGCTTCCCAATCCGTGTTCGGGAGATGGAAGAGCTGATCGAGGTGAACAGTCGCCAGATCACGCTTGCGGGCAATCGCGTCGGCGAGGGTCGACTTGCCACTGTTGGACGGCCCCAAGATACATATGCGGTCCCCGAGCTCCGAGAGATGCATCCGATCGTGCCCTGCAAGGTGGTTTGTTGCCTGCGATTCTCGACCCGTAGCCGCCTCCGACCTCTAGCCAGGCAGAGCGATCTTCTTCTGCTTCTCCGGCTGGCCGCAGTCGCGTCGGTCGATCGACCGGTTCATGGCATCGATCTCACCGCTCGCCTTGTCGGTATCGCGCTTGGCCTTGGAGCGCATGTCCGGCGTGAACGGGCCGAAGCCCATCGCCGGATTGGAGAAGGTCGGCTTGGCCTTGATCGGCAGGTTGTATTGCTGCGCCAACCCGTTGCGCTGCGCCAGCAACTGGTCGCACGGCACGGTGTCGTATTGCAGGGAGGACTGGACGTTCGCATCCTGCTGTTCCGACATCGACGTGCCGCCGACACAGCCGGCGGTCAGCAGGCAAGAGGCCAAGATCATCATGTTCCAGCGCATCGGCTATGCTCCTCCTGATATCCCGCCCTGACGCGAGCAGATCGCAAATATCAGTCGCGCATGCAAATCGGACTTTTTCACAGCAGGAATATTTGCGAGGCGGCGAGGCTGCCCCTCCGCAGGCGCGTGGCTGACGGAGCATCAAACGAAAAACCCGCCTGTGCGGCGGGTCACTGGCGCAAATCAGCACCATGAGCGAAAATGTACCATAGCTGAGGGCAGGGCGTCAAGAAAAAATTCCTATCGCACCCGACGAAAAGCTGCCGACACCGCCGACCGGCTGTCGTCAGGTCTTTTGTTCAGCTGAGTTCGGAGCCCTGGCCACAACGACCAACCCGTTGACGTGTTCCCCGCGATCCTGCCGGATCGCGGTTGGTTCCAGTGACAGGACCGAAAGCCCGTTGGCGGCCAGCACGTCGAGCACATAGCGTTGCGCATGCGCATAGCGGCGTGACGGCAGCAGCGCGAAATCGCCATCGCCAGCCAGCGTCTCGACGGAAAACGCGAACAGGCCATCCGTGGCCAGCAAGCCGGCAATCGTCTTCACCACGCCGCCCAGCGCACCGACATAGATGAAAACATCGGCCACCGTCACCAGATCGGCTTTCGGACCGGCATAGGGAAAATCCCGCAGATCAGCCTTATCGAGGAAATCGTAGACGCCCTTGGCCCGCGCCTTTCTCAGCATTTTGGCCGAAATGTCATACCCCTCCAGCCGGTCGGCGATCGGCCGCAGCCTCTGCCCCATCAGGCCTGTGCCGCAGCCGAGATCGAGCGCCAGCGCGAAGCGGCCCGGCCTTGCCGCTCGAATGGCCTGGTCGAGCATCCCAGGCAGGCGGTAACCCAGCCTGCCGACCAGGGACTCGTCGAAGCTCTCGGCATAATGGTCGAACAAGGTCTCGACGAAGGCGCTGGGGAGCGCATCGACCGCCGGCGCCTTGCCGATCAATTGCAGGTTCAGTGCAGCGCCTTGACGATCCGATGGATCGAGTTGCAACGACATCGTCCACGCCTGTGCGGCCAGATCCGCCGCGCCCGCCGCCTGCTGCATCTCGCCGAGACGAAACCAGCCCATCGCCCATTGCGGCGTTATTTCCAGCGCACCGAGCAGCAATTCCGCCGCCGCCGCATGATCGCCATCCGCGTGCAGCATCTCGGCATAGTCGGCGCGGCGATCGGCGTTCAAGTCGCCTGACGAGGCCTGAAGCGGTTTCATGGCGGCGGGTCCTGCCGGCGGATCGAGCCGGCGGTGCTCTATGCGGGAGTCAGCAGTGACTTACAACAGGCTTCCCGCCGCGGAATTATATCCTATCTTGGAGACCATGCGCACCAGTGTTCTGCTTCATCCCCGGCCCGAGGGCCTCTATTGCCCGCCGGGCGATTTCTTCATCGACCCGGTTCGGCCGGTCAACAGGGCACTGATCACGCATGGCCATTCCGACCACGCGCGTTCCGGCCACCGCTCGGTGCTGGCGACGCAGCAGACGCTCGACATTATGGGGCTGCGCTACGGCGAGGGTTTCGCTGGCACGACGCAAGCGGCACAACTGGGTGAGACGATTGCCCTCGATGGCGTCAGCGTCAGCTTCCATCCGGCCGGCCATGTGCTGGGCTCGGCGCAGATAGCGGTCGAGCATCAGGGCACGCGCATCGTCGCTTCCGGCGACTACAAGCGGCAGAGGGACGCGACCTGCGCGCCATTCGAGCCGATCCCGTGCGATGTGTTCATCACCGAAGCGACGTTCGGCCTGCCGGTGTTTCGCCATCCCCCGGACACCGAAGAAATCGCCCGCCTGCTGAAATCGGCCGCGCAGTTCCCTGAACGCTCGCATCTGGTCGGCGCCTATGCGCTGGGCAAGGCGCAACGGGTGATGCGGCTGTTGCGCGACGCCGGCTACGACAGGCCACTCTACATCCATGGCGCGCTGGCCAAACTCAGTGAGTACTACCAGAGCCAAGGCATCGATCTCGGCACCCTCGAACCGGCGACCGTCGAAAGCGGCGGCAAGGATGATTTTGCCGGCGCCATCGTCGTCGGCCCGCCTTCGGCCTTCGCGGATCGCTGGGCGCGGCGGTTTCCCGATCCGATCTCGTGCTTTGCGTCAGGCTGGATGCGCATCCGCCAGCGCGCCAAGCAGGGCGGCATCGAACTGCCGCTGATCATCTCGGACCATGCCGACTGGGATGAGCTGACCGCCACCATCAAGGAGACCGGAGCCGAAGAGGTCTGGGTGACGCATGGCCGCGAGGAGGCGCTGGTCCGCTGGTGCGAACTCGAAGGCATCGCGGCAAAGCCACTGCACCTGGTGGGCTACGAGGACGAGGGCGATTGAAGCCATGAACCGCTTCGCCGAACTTCTCGACCGCCTGGTGCTGACGCCGTCGCGCAATGGCAAGCTGACCTTGCTGACCGACTATTTCCGCAGCGTCGAGGATCCCGATCGCGGCCTGGCGCTGGCTGCCATCACTGGCGATCTCCACATCGCCGCGGTCAAGCCGGCGATGCTGCGCATGCTCGTCACCGAGCGCATGGATCCGGTGCTGTTCGGCTATTCCTACGACTATGTCGGCGATCTCGCCGAAACGGTGTCGCTGGTCTGGCCGCAAACGCCCGGAAACACCCCGAACCGCGAGCCGACGCTTGGCGAGGTCGTCGCCAAGCTGCAGGCGGCAAGCCGCTCCGACGGACCGAAGGTGCTGGCAGGGCTGCTCGACAGCGCCGGCATCTCGGCACGCTTTGCCATCATCAAGCTGGTCACCGGCGGCCTGCGCATCGGCGTGTCGGCGCGTCTGGCCAAACAGGCGCTGGCGGATTTCGGCAAGGTCGAGGTCGCGGAGATCGAGGAGCTCTGGCACGGGCTGTCACCGCCTTACACAGCGTTGTTCGCCTGGCTGGAAGGCAAGGCCGAAAAGCCCAGGAACACGGCGTTGGCATTGTTTCGCCCGGTGATGCTGTCGAACCCGGTCGGCGACGGCGATCTCGAAAAGCTCGATCCGGCGGATTATGCCGCCGAATGGAAATGGGACGGCATCCGTGTCCAGGCGGTGGCGGAGGGCGGCATCCGCCGGCTCTATTCGCGCACCGGCGATGACGTTTCGGGCGCCTTTCCGGACCTCGCCGAGGCCATGCATTTTTCCGCAACGCTGGACGGCGAACTGCTTGTCGGCGATCCCCGGGAGGCGACGGGAACCTTCTCCGATCTGCAGCAACGGCTGAATCGCAAGACGGTGGCACCGAAGATGCAGCAGCAATACCCGGCCTTCATGCGCTGCTACGATCTGCTCCAGGTCGGCGGCGAGGATTTGCGCGCGCTGCCGTTTCGCGAACGGCGCGGCCGGCTGGAAAGCTTTGTCGCGACACTCGACCCGAGCCGTTTCGATCTGTCGCCATTCGTCGACTTCACGGACTGGCAAACGCTGGAGGAACTGCGCCGGGCGCCGCCGCATCCGATCATCGAAGGCGTCATGCTGAAGCGCTGGGACTCAGCCTATGTCGCCGGCCGGCCGAAAGGTCCGTGGTTCAAGTGGAAACGCGATCCGCACACAGTGGACGCGGTGCTGATGTATGCGCAGCGCGGCCACGGCAAGCGCTCGAGCTTCTACTCCGACTATACGTTCGGTGTCTGGTCCGGTGCCGAAGGCGAGGAGGAGCTGGTGCCGGTCGGCAAGGCCTATTTCGGCTTCACCGACGAGGAGCTGAAGCAGATCGACAAATATGTCCGCGACAACACGGTCGAGCGTTTCGGCCCGGTGCGCTCGGTGCGCGCCGACCGCGACAATGGCCTGGTGCTGGAAGTCGCCTTCGAAGGACTGAACCGCTCGACCCGGCACAAATCCGGCGTCGCCATGCGCTTTCCCCGCATTTCGCGATTGCGCTGGGACAAGCCGGCCAACGAGGCCGACCGCATCGAAACGCTGCAGGCGCTGCTCGACCGCTAATTTCGCGCGTGCAGGGTTCGCTATGGCTCGATCGAAACGCGGATTTCGTAGATGTCGGCGGCCTTGCCCTGCTTGTCGAAGTCGGAATTGATGGCAATGGTGCCGGCCGAGCCCGGATGCTTGTCGGGAAACTGCACGTCGAACAGATATTCGTTCTGCTGCTGGCCGACTGCGTAGCGCTTGCGGCCGCAGTCGCCGAGTTCGCCGAAATTGCAGTCGACGGAAATCTGCGTCTCCTTGCCTTCCTCGGAACGGGCAATGATGTCGAACACGGCATGTTTGCCGGCCAGTTTCTCCAGCACGCCTTGTCCGACGTCGAAGCTGATCGCCGAACCGGACGCGCCGGAACGGATGCGCAGGAACGAACCGGTATCGTCCTTCATCACCTCGGCCCTGGCGTCCGACGGCGCGCTGACATGCGATGCATCGGCCGGCGAAAACACATTGATCCAGTCGCGCGACTGGTCGGCGGCGCCGGGCTTTGCCGGACCGCCGTCGGCCGGTGTGAAATCGTCGTCCTCGACGGTCGGCGGCGCTTCAGGCGGGGCGGTATCGAGCTGCGCCGACGTCTTGAAGACGCCGGTCTGCACGGCGAAGAACAGGCCGATGCCAACTGCTGCCAGCAGTGTCACGGTCAGGAAGATGGCGGTCAGCGGCAGGCGACGCCCTCTTATGCGTCGTTCATCGCGGTCGGGCGCCACTTCCGTGGTCGCGCCGGCCGAGGCCGGAACCGACATGTCGATGGCCGGAGCATCGGGAAGCGTGGCGTCCGGCATGATGTCGGGAACGACGGGCAGGACGCGCGAGCGCGGCGCATCGGCAGCGGATTGCACGGGGCCGTCGACGACGACATCGGGGGACGATGCCTGTCGGCCGGTTTCGACCGCGGGCGCCGAGTCCGCTCCGAGTTCGACCGCCGGTGCATCGCCCTGCGGGCCGACATCCGGCACCGCCGGCAGGAACTCGGATTCGATTTCGGTGATTTTCGCCTGGATTGCCTTGCGGCGCTTGATGGCGACCTCAACGGTCACACCGGGATTGGCCTGGAGCGCGCGATCAAGCGCGGCAAAAGCCGAGCGATAGACCCTCTCGCGGAACGCGCGGTCCTCGGCATTGCCTTTCTCCAAGGCGTTCCGGATCGCTTTTTCGATCGCGTCCAAGCGGGTCCCTCTGTCTTTGCCTACCTTGCCGTGATCGTTAGCCGCAGGCGACCAATCAATCAACGGGCGAGCGGCGCATTCTGCCTCGCAGAGGTATGCAAAGTCCATTCCGGCGCTGTTCCGGCAACAAAATCAGCATGTTTCACCGATTTTCACGCGCGGAGAGCGCACGTACCGTGCGCCGCATCCCTTGGCGATTGATTGGCGGACAAGGCGGCGGCCGGCTTTCGAGGGTGCCATGACGCCGCCGCAGGAATTGCCAAGTCGCATCTTGAATTCGCGCCCGGTTGCGTCTATCACCGCCGCATCTTGGAGGCGTTGGCTTCCCGGGCCGCTTTAGCTCAGTTGGTAGAGCACCGCATTCGTAATGCGGGGGTCGCGTGTTCGAGTCACGCAAGCGGCACCATTTACTTGTTCACAGCCGTCCATTCGTTTGGGGCCGCAACCCCAACATCTCACGACCTAGATGGGACGGCTGACGTGCCTCGGGACTGCTTGAAGTCGGTGGGAGTAAGGCCAGTTTGGCGCTTGAAGGCGCGGCTGAAGTGTCCCGCATTGCTGAAGCCACAGCGGAATCCAATCTCGCCCATGTTTAGGTCGCTAACCTCGAGGAGCGTCTTTGCGTAGTGCACGCGTATCGCGAGATATGCCGACAGTGGGCTCCTACCGATTTCAGCAAAAAACAACCGTTCAAGCTGTCGTCTCGAAACGCTGAGCGATCTTGCAATGTCGCTGACAGCCAACGTTTCTTGGACGTTGCTCTCCATGAGAAGGAGGGCACGCCTCAGTTGTCTACTTTCGGCGTTTGGGAAAAGATCTCCCACGGGCTGGACGTCGCGGGTCGTCCTGACCCGATCAAGAATAAGGATCTTGGCAGCTTTCTCGCTAGCTTTCTTACCAATGGACTCTGCCACAAAATGACCAGCCAGGTCGGCCGCTCCGACACCGCCAGCGCAGGTTGCGCGGCTTCTGTCGACGGAGAACAGGCTATCCGCATGTGCCAAGACTTGCGGGAACATGGTACGGAAATCTTTGACGTGGAGCCAGCTCACGGACACGTTGTAGCCGTCCAGCAATCCATATCGAGCGAGTACGAAACTGGCTGTGCAGAGCGCCGTCAATCGAACTCCGCGCGATGCGGCCTTTAGCAGGAAGGCTTCCTTCTGGCTTCCAAGAGTATCGCCCGTGTTCAGAAGCCCGCCAACGACAACGATATCGTCGTATTCCTCCGGGTGCTGGAGTTCTCTCGTCGGCATCACTTCGATGCCGCAACTTGCGCGGATAGGCAAACCACGCTCGCCAACCACTTGCCAGTCGAACTCTACTCTTCGACTCCGATCATCCTCGTCGCCCGCAAGCCGCAGCGTGTCGACGAAAAGCGCAAACGGCGAAAGCGTAAAATGGCGCGTCAGCAGAAACGCAAACTTTCTGGCCATCTCTCGTCATCACCGGTTAGGTCGGAGAACTACTGCAGCGTATCGAAAAGTGCCGCGACGATCATTTCAGGCGCATCTTCCTGGACGAGATGACCTGCTTGAGGCACGGCCGTCATCACCCCGTTGGTGAGCTTCTCGGACAATTTCTGTCCTTGCGCGATTGGGATCCACTCGTCTTCACGACCCCATAGAATTCGAACGGGAAAATTCATCGGCCTATAAAGCTTTTCGACTTCGTCGGTGAATTTTTGATCCATTTGGGCGATCTGTCGATAGAAGGCCGGCTTGCCTACGGGCCCAAGCCAAGGCTGCATATAGAGGTCCAGAGCTTCGCTGCGAAGGGTCTGGAACGCCGCGCCTTGCAGGTACGCTCGCAAGATCGATTCGTGAATGTAATCGGGGGCGCCGGCAAACGCGGCTTCATGCTTTCGCGCATGCTGCACCAAGGCGGAGCCCCAAGGGGCGACCGCCACAGGGTCGACCAACAACAGGCTACGATACCGCACATCGTTAAGATAGTGGGTGCGAAGTGCAGTCGAGCCGCCAAAATCATGACAAAGGACGTCAGGCTCCTTCACGCCCCACTCCTTCAACAGTGAGGCAAAAAGTTTGTTCTGCACGCCTAGCGACACATCCTGACCATCCGCCTTTGCGGATTGACCATATCCGAGGAGATCGAAGAAATAGACCGTCCGGCGTGAAGCTATGAGAGGCGCTATGCGGCGCCATACTTGTGACGAAAACGGCGTTCCATGAAGCATCACCAAGGGAGCGCCCTCCCCGATCCGGCCCCACGCAACGTCCTGGCCTTCAAAACGAAACGACTGATCTAGCTTCAGCATCGGTGCCTCTTGATAACCTCTATGATGATGATTGCGGAAATCGTGCCAAGGCGGAACGATCCCGAGCGACATAGCCTATCGTTCTGCGCGGTTCCCTGGATTCGCCGGCTGATTGGCAGAGTACAACACCGGTCGAAATGAAATGGTGCCCCCACCGTTTTCGCTACCCCACAGTCCGCCGTATCCAATCATGGCCGCCATGATCTGGTCCTTTGTCACTCGACCCAACGGTTTGCCGTGTCCGTCGACGACGACGCTCTCGTGCCCGCCATGCTGGCACATCAGCTTTGCAGCCGCATTCAGGGTGGTGTCAGCTGAGAGAAGAGATTTCGGCAAAGCGCTCGCCGGATTTGACGGCGTCATAATCGCGTCAACTCGTATTATACGTCCTCTGTTGACGTCCTTTACAAACGAGGCCACGTAGTCATCTGCCGGCCGAAGAACGATGTCCTGGCTCGAACCTTGTTGAACCACCTCGCCGTTGCGAAGGATGGCAATCTGGTCTCCCAGTCTCAACGCCTCATCAAGATCGTGCGTGATGAACACGATCGTTTTTTTCACCTCCTGCTGAATATTCCGCAGCATCTCCTGCATGTCTGACCGAATGAGGGGATCGAGGGCAGAAAACGCCTCGTCCATCAGCAGGATTGGCGAGTCGCTTGCCAAAGCCCGAGCCAACCCGACACGTTGCTGCATGCCGCCCGAAAGCTGGTTCGGATACCGGTCTTCAAATCCGTTCAACCCAACGCGTGAAATCCAGCGCATCGCCTTTTCACGATGCCTATAGCGATCGCCGCCTTGGATCTCCAGGCCGTACAGGGTGTTCTCCAGAACGTTGCGATGCGGAAGCAAAGCAAATTTTTGAAACACCATCGCCGTGGTGTTGCGACGAAAGGCCCGCAAAGCATGCTCATCCAATTTGAGAACGTCCTGGCCGCCAACGATGATCTGGCCAGCCGTCGGCTCAACCAGCCGGTTGATGTGCCGTATCAAGGTGGATTTCCCGGATCCCGAAAGGCCCATTATGACGTGGACCTGACCAGCAGCCATATTGATGCTAACGTCGTTCAGTCCAAGGACAAGCCCGTGGCGTTCGTTCAACTCATCTTTCGTCATCCCTCTCGCCAATGCATTCAGGTGGTTGTTGGCATTGGCTCCGAAGATCTTGAACAGATGTGAGATAACGATTCCGACTTGTTTTTCTTCACGATCAGGCATGCATCAACTCCAGGTGTCGCTGCAGCCGCTTGCCATAAGCTTGGCTGATACGGTCAAAAATGATGGCGATACCAACAATGGCTAGTCCATTGAACAAACCCAGCGTGAAATACTGATTGTTGATCGCTTTGAGGACCGGTTGACCCAAACCCTGCACCCCGATCATCGAGGCAATGACGACCATGGCTAGTGCCATCATGATGGTCTGATTGACGCCAGCCATGATGGTCGGCAGCGCCAGGGGAATCTGGACGTCTCGCAGCTTTTGCCAATTGGACGAACCGAAGGCATCGGCCGCCTCTAATACATCCTTGTCCACGAGGCGGATGCCCAGATTTGTCAGCCTGATCATGGGAGGGATCGCATAGATTACGACGGCTATCACACCAGGAACCTTGCCGATTCCCAGCAGCATCACCACCGGGATCAGATAAACGAAGCTTGGCATGGTTTGCATGACATCGAGTACCGGATTGATGACCCTCTGGATGCGCTCCGATCTCGACATCGCAATTCCAACCGGCGCACCGAGCACGATGGCTATGATCGTCGAGACAAGGATCATGGACACCGTCTTCATCGTATCGTCCCACATGCTCAGGAACCCGATTGCAACGAGGGTGACGACGGTTCCAGCCACGGTTGTCAAGTTTCGGGATGCAAGCCATGCCAGCCCAGCCGCCAGCGAAATGATCAGCGGCCAGGGCGTGTCGGTTAGAAAGTGCTCGCACTTGATCAGAAGGTACTGCAACGGCGCGAAAACGCCCTCAATTGAATCGCCGTATGTTCGGGTGAAGGTTCGAAAAGCGTCATCCAGCCCCTTTTTGACAAGCCGCAAGGCCTCGTCATTGAGATGGGGAAAATTTGTCAGCCAATCCATGAGGAATTCTCGGTCGGTCAGCCCAGTGAGGGCAATGGCGGTCGCAATGATGGCCGCTCTAAAGGCCACCACCGCGACACGTTGATTAAAGTGCCGCTTTGATTTTTCCGGCGACGCCGACCGGGACCCACTTGGCCCAGATATCCTCGCGTGTCTTGAGGAAATACCTTGCCGCATCGTCACCAGTGGCCTGGTTGTCGGTCATCCAGGTCAAGAGACCGTTCACCGTATCGTTGGACCACGACCGGGTTTGCAGGTACTCCATCACTGCGGGATCAGTACGATCCGAAAAGCCTTTCGTGACGATCGTCTTTACTCGATCTTGCGGCCAAACGTTTGGCTTTGGATCGGCACAATCCGCCACTGTATTGCAACGCTTCCATTCAGCCTGATTGTAAGGAACCCCGAAGTCGAGCTTCACCATTTCATACTTTCCCAGAATCGACGTCGGAGCCCAATAGAATCCGAGCCAGCCTTGGTGGCGCTCATATGACTTTGCTATCGATCCATCCAAGCCGGCTGCCGATCCGGTGTCGATCAAGGTGAAGCCGGCTTTTTCAGCGCCGTAGGCTTTGAAGAGCTGCGTTGTAACAACCGTCGCGCCCCAGCCCTGAGGCCCATTGAAGACCGCCCCTTTCGATGAATCTTCAGGTGCTGGAAAGAGCTCCGGATGTTTGAGCGCATCCGCAATGGTTTTGATATCCGGATGTGCTTCGGACACATACTTTGGAATCCACCACCCGTTGACGCCACCATCTTTGAGGGCCGCGCCAGTTTCAACAAGCTTGCCTAGCTTGATGCCGGTAGCGACAACATCTGGCAGCAGATCGACCCAGATCTCGGGAGCAACATCGGGCTTTCCCTTTTCGATCATGGAGGTGACCGTCGGCACGGTGTCCCCTTCGAGAATTTCCGCATCACATCCGAACCCAGCTTTAAGAATGAACTTGTCCAGGCTTGCCAGCACTTCAGCGCTCTGCCAATTCATGCTGGAGATTGTCAGCTCACCGCAGCTTGATGCAGCATTCGCAGGGAGTGACTCCAGTACAAGAATTGTCAGGCATGCCGCCGCCAGTGGGAGATTTTTCACGTCGTTTCCCCTTTCATTTGCCTATGTGTTACTGAGTAGCGCGCTTGATCGGAGCCGGTCTGTCCGGCGACCGTGATGACGGAACAGACACGCAACGCATCAAAGAGCGCAGCATGGATGTTCCTCGAAGAGACCGCGTCACCAATCCGGAACAACACGAAATCACCGGCCGGGTTCACCGTTCGGTACTCGGCTTTGCCGTCCAATAGAGATGCTACTTCTATTTGGCCGTTGTTGACTGAATGACTTTGAAGATCGAAGTACAATTCAGCGTTTTCTTCCGTCCCGACTTCATAGAAGACATGATCGGCCTGGAATTTTTCTTCCAGGTCGGTGAGGACGTTTCGCACGGTGACGGTCAAACGGTTGCCGTCAGGGCTCAAGGCAACGATCTCACGGTCGGTGAGGAAGTTCACCCCGCGCTGATACAGGTTGCGCATGCCGACGCCGTAGTTCGTCGGCCCGAGATTATGAAGAGGTGTGCGATCCGGCGTTAAGAGAGTGACGCAAGCACCGGATTGGGTTGCTACCTCCGCCGCCACCAGCGAGTGATGGTCGCCTCGATCGTCGAAAATGATGACCTCTCCAACAGGAGGCTGTCCGGTGAACACGTCCCAAATCGGCCGGGCAAGATGCGCGCCGCCAATGTTCAGCGAGCGCGGCAGTGCGCCTGTCGCGATCACCACCAACACAGGTTTCTCACGCAGGATGTCCTCGGCTTCCGCCAGCATGTTGTAGCGAACATCAACGCCGAGATGCTCGAGTTCATTGACCAGCCAATCGATGATCCCGCGCATCTGGCGCCTGGTGGAACCTCCGGCCGCCATGTTAATCTGTCCACCCAGCTGGTTGGACGCTTCGAACAGGGTCACCCTGTAACCCCGCTCGGCGAGAACACGGGACGCCTCCAGTCCTCCTGGGCCTCCACCAACAACGACAGCGCGCAAACCCGCTATTTCATGGCGGCGAAAGCGATGCGGGAAGAAACGCTCGCGACCGGTCGCGGCATTCTGGCCGCATAAAGCGTCTTTGCCTTGATTAACCCGGTCTGCGCAGTAGTTCATTCCGACGCAGGTGCGGATACGATCTTCCTGCCCGGTTTGCAGCTTTGAGACCAGGTAGGGATCGGCGATGTGAGCCCTGGTCATTCCCACCATATCGACAATGCCGTCGCGCAGGGCATGGCGAGCAGTTGCGATATCGGCAATGCCTCCTGCATAGAATATAGGTAGTGAAACGGCCTCACGTATGTCTTTGGCAACTCCAAGGAAACGGGCTGCGGGAGTGCCCATAGGAGGCATCCATTGAGCCAAGCCCAGATCGTCGTATGGCGCTCCCGCAAGCACGTTGAGGAAGTCGACCAGGCCGCACTGCTCAAGCCGCTGGGCGATCTCGATGCAGTCCTCGCGGCTGAGCCCACCTTTGAGGAAATCGTTACCGGTGATCCTCAGTCCTATGATGAACTCGTCACCCACAGCATCGCGGACGCCGTTCAGGACGTCGAAGGTGAGTCGAAGCCGGTTCTCCAGGGAGCCGCCATAATCGTCCTGTCTGAAATTGATCAGAGGGGATAGGAATTGTCCCAGCAAGTGCGAGTGCGACAGGATTTCGATTCCGTCAAAACCGCCCTTTTTGCATCGTGCCGCCGCGGCCGCAAAGTCCTTGGTGACGCGTACTATATCAGCCCTTTCCATACTCTTTGGATAGGCTCGGTGCGCCCGTTCTCGCGTGTTAGATGGTCCTATTACTGGCAGCCATTCCCCTACGTCGCTGGATGTACGCCTCCCCATATGTGTCAGCTGACACATAATCGCGGCGCCATGGGAATGAACGCCCCCGGTAAGCAGTTCAAACCAAGGCAGGATGCTGTCATCGCCGGCATAAAGTTGCCCAAACGCGGACGGGCTGTCCGACGAAACGTTGGTCGATCCCCCCACCACCGTTAGAGCAAGCCCTCCCTTGGCCTTCTCCTCATGATAGAGCCGGTAGCGCTCCGTAGGCCAACCGTTCTCTACATAAGCCGGCGCATGAGCGGTGCTCATAATCCTGTTTCGAAGTTGCAGAGACCTGAGCTGGAATGAATCGAGCAACGGGTCCTTTTGTCGATGGCTATCGTGAGATGGCACTCTTGGCTTCCTCAGCGTATTATGGCTGGGACTATGATTACGGGGTGCTTTTCGGATAGTCAGCGTAAGATCGATCACGCCTGAGGTAAATCAGATTGACGTCTCGTCCGCCTTTGAGATTGCCGCCACTACACAGTCTGGTCGCGTTCGAAGCGGCGGGAAGCCACATGAATTTTACCGCTGCGGCTCATGAGTTGAATGTCACCAGGGAAGCGGTAAGCATGCAGGTCAGGCTCCTGGAATCCAGGCTTGGCGCCAAATTGTTCGAGCGGGGGCAACGAGGCGTGGCACTTACAGAATATGGGCGCCAATTTCACAATACAGTTTCAGAAAGCTTATGGCTGATCTCAAGGGAGTTTAACGAGAAAGTCGCTGACATTCCGGCAAATGTAACAGTTAGTACAACCGTTGCATTTGGAAGTTGCTGGCTGATGCCGAGGTTGGCTGATTTTCGAATTCGCAATCCCGGGATCAATATAAAACTGGTTGAAACCGATGAATGCTTGGATATGAGCAAATTCGGGATAGACATTTCGATTAGATATGGTCGCGGTGACTGGAATAAATTGAAGTCCGAGAAAGTGTTTAGTGAGGAGTTTTTTCCGATTTGCAGCCCAGGATATGTAAATTCTGTCGGCGCCGAAAACTTCCGCAAGTTTCAAAACGTGACGCTGCTGCATCTAGATGGGCGGGCTCACGAATGGGAGAATTGGGACAAGTGGCTTGAATTCGCGAAGCTAACTTCTTTACGCCCTCAGCAAGGAATCTGGTTTCAAAATTACGACAATCTGCTGCGGGCCACCCTCGAAGGGCAAGGGTTGGCGTTGGGATGGACACGCCTTGTTGAGGAGAAGCTGTCAAATGGGAGTCTCGTACGCCCTTTTGACCTCGCCTTCACGACCGGCAATGGCTACTACATTGTTGAAGCTCCAGCGAATGCTCCAAATCGTGCCAGCAAGATCTTTAGGAACTGGATACGCGACAAAATGCGCATCTAGTCCCGTCGCCGTCGGGCGCTTATGGAAACCATGCAAGGATTTTTTCGTGTGTAACAGCGCCGTTACCCGCTGAAGGCCGCACACAGTAGTGTTCTTGTACATCGCGGATTTATACTGATTCGTAACTGGCCAGCTTTCCAGTTGAGTTCATGGACGACGCGCCCTCACTGGGATGGCCGATCCCATGCCGACTCAAGGCGCGGGCAAGGACGTTACGGGACGATCTCTAGGGAACTCGTTGCGACCCGCTTGGCATCGAAAACGATTTTGATTCTAATGGCTTGAGCCGGCAATTGGCTGCCCGCAAGCGCACCATCCCCCCTCCTTTTCGTCGTCTACCCCTTCGCATCTGGTGCAAAGGATTGCGGCGCCGGCCTGGCAGATCTGCCATTGTCGAGACCCCGGTTTGGTGTGAAACTCATGGCCTCAGCATGGGAGGTCAAAAAATGCCCAACAATTTCAAGACCGGAGACGTGGTCAAGCTGAAATCCGGAGGCCCCAGGATGACGGTCAGCGATGGCGCAGCCTCGGGCATGTATCTGTGCCACTGGTTCAATCGCGAGGGCGAGGTGTGGACCCCGCAGCATGCCGGGTTCAAGCCCGAACAACTGATTGCGGCCGACCAGTCGGACTAGAGCTCCTTCCATCCCGATCGACGGGATGCGCACCCGAGCACGAACGGATCAGCACGCGCGACCGACGGATTTTCCGGGTCGCGGCGTTTAACGGTTGAAGCGCGATGACGGCACAAGCCGTCTGCGTCGCGCCAAGCTGGAGACGCACAACATGATCAGCCGTTCGATATTAGTCGTTGCCTTGAGTTTGCAGACCGTTGCGGCTCTTGCCCAGGCAACGACCCCGCCTGCACCGCAGACCGCCGCGCCACTTGCCGCGCCAGGCGCGTCGGGGAGCAGGTCCGACATCACGCTGGCCAAATTCCAGAAGCGGCGCGAAAAGGCGATCATGGCGGCCGACACGGATGGCGACGGCAAGATCAGCCTGCTGGAATGGGAGGCCTTTCAGGCGAAGCGCAACGTCAAGGGCGACGCCGCCAGATCCTTCGCGCGGATCGATTCCAACCATGACGGCTTCATCGATCGCGCCGAACTCGATGCGTTTTTCGCCAAGCGCTTCGCCCGGCTGGACAAGAATGCCGATGGCATTCTGACAGCCGACGAACTGCCGGGCCACAAAACCGCTCCCAAGCAAGAGCAATGACCAAGAGGCAATGACGCGCGATGAACATCGGGAGTGCGCCGACTGATGGCTGCGGATCCGGACGAGGAGCTGGTTCGCCGTGTCGGCGCCGGCGAGCCGGCAGCCGTGCAAACGCTCGTCGCGCGCAAGCTGCCGCGTATCCTGGCGCTTGCCGTGCGCATGCTCGGCGATGCGGCGGAGGCCGAGGATGTCGCGCAGGAAACCTTCGTGCGGATCTGGCGCCATGCCGCGAGCTGGCGGCGCGGCAATGCGCGCTTCGACAGCTGGATCCACCGGGTGACGCTCAACCTTTGCTACGACCGGCTGCGTCGCAGGCGCGAGTGGGTGACCGGCGACCTGCCGGACGTCGCCGATCCTGCGCCGCTTCCCGATGCTCATTCCGAGGAAGAAGCCCATCGGGTCGAACGGGCGCTGCAAGCCATAGCGCCGCGCCAGCGCGAAGCGATCGTTCTGGTCTACTATCAGGGGATGTCCAATATCGAGGCGGCAGCGACACTGCAGATCAGCGTCGATGCCCTGGAAAGCCTGCTCGCGCGCGGCCGGCGGTCGCTGCAAGCGATCCTGGCGGAGGATGGCGCCGATGAGTAAACGCCGGGCAAGCAGCAACGCAGCACGGCCATTGCGCCTTGCTGGTGCCGCCTGGCGCTCGGCGCCGACGGGCAAGGGGGAGACACATGGCTGAAGGGTCCAGGAACGAACCCGCAATGGATGCCAGGCGCTTTGCCGCCTTGGCGCAGGCCTATGGCGGCGACTTGCGGCGATGGCCCGAGGCCGAGCGAATGGCCGGCACGGTCTTTGCCGCAAGCGACGCGGGCGAGGCCATCTTGAGGCAGGCCGGGACACTTGACGCGCTGCTCGACAGCTACCGCGTCGACGCCCCCGGTAAAGCGCTGCACGGCAGTATCCTGCAGGTCGCCGGCCGGCACCTTGTCCAACGCCGGCGGCAGCGGTTCTGGTGGCTGGGGCTGGGACTCGCAGGCATTGGCCTGGCCGGCGCCGTGGCAGGACTGGCTTTGGTGACCGTCATCACGCCCGAGGTCCAGCCGGACCACACTGTGCTGGATGCCAATGTGACGGCGTTTGGCGATGCCGGCCCGGATGCCGAGAACGGTGAGGAAAGCCTATGAGTACGCGCTGGGTCCGTGGTCTGGTCATTGCTTCCGTGGTGCTGAACGTCTTTCTGGCCAGCGCATTTGTCGGTGGCGCGGTCTGGCTGAGAAATGCCAAATCGGGCTTCTCGCTGGAATCGGCCGGCCGACACCTTCCCGACCAGGATCGCAAGGCGTTCCGCGAGGCGCTGCGCCAGGTTCGCGTGCAGTCCCGTCAGATCATTCTCGATGGCCAGCAGGCGAGGCAGGAGGCAGCGGACCTGTTGCAGCAGCCTGTCATGGACAAGGCCGCCTTGTCCGCCGCCCTGGAACGGGCACGCGATGCCGATGTGACGGTGCGCAGCCGGCTTGAACAGGCCATTGTCGACTTCGCGGCGAGCACATCGCCTGAAAACCGGAGCGTGCTGGCACAGGCGTTGCTGCGCCATATGGAACGCCGCGCCACCGTTACGCCAAAAAAATCGCCATGACGACCGACGGAAAAGACCGGAGACGCCGTTTAACGATGCGAAGGGACAAGCCTGCCCTGTGCACCATACAGGACGGCCATCTTCATCGTCGAAAGCACTCGGAGTCCAATTATGAGTCGCCTGAAAAACTATGCAGCAACCGCTATCCTGGCCATCGGTGGAACTGTCGCGACAGCCTCCGCCTCCAGCGCAATGCCCATCGTGTCCGTTGCGAAGCCAGCCACCCCGGCACTGGTCGAGCATGTCCGCTGGGGCTGCGGCATCGGCTGGCACCCCAACAGATGGGGCCGCTGCGTGCCGAACGGCGTCGTCGTCGTGCGCCCGCGCTACCACTACTGGCACGGTCCGGCCTACGTCTGGCATCCGCATCATCACTGGCGCCACTGGCACCATTACTGATCAAAGCACCGCGGGGCCAGGCACCTTTCGGGGCGGCCCCGCGCGAGCGCTGGCGCGCACCGGACAATCCCGACCAGCCGAGTTAAGGTTAAATCCACTATACATTTGTTCTTAGCCCGCAAATAATCGAAGAATTTCCCGAAACTGTGCTCAGGCATCTTCGTGGGAAAATCTGTGGTTCAGCTTCAAGGTCTTGGACGGGTGCTCTGCCATCCGCTGACGCTGGCCGTGGTCAGCCTTGCAGGCGTCTTCGCCGCCGGACGGGCCGAGCACGAATGGCTGTCGGTGCCGTTCTCGCTGGCGCTGGTGGCTGCCCTTGCCGGACTTCTGTTCCTGGCTTCGGGGCGCCTTGCCTTTTCCGTCTACCTCGCCTGGATGGGCATTGCCTTCGTCACCGTGGTTTCGGCGATCAAGTTCCGGCTGAAAGGATTTTCGCTGCACTTCTACGACACGGTCTTCGTGTCGAGGGACCCGGAAGTGTATCGTTTCCTGCTCGGCTCCTACCTCCATCTGATCGCGCCGGTCGTCATTGCCCTAGGGCTCGGCATCGGGGCGGCGGTGCTTCTGTTCCGGATCGATCGGAAAATCGGCTGGCCGGTGTCGGCACGCGTCCTGGTCATGGCGGCGCTCGTCGTTCTGGTGCCGCTGACCTTTCCGGCCGAGGCCTCGAAGGACCGCTATTTCTACTACATGCAGGGCCGGCACATGTCGGCCTTCTTCGTCTCGCTGCTGGATTTGCACAACCTCGTTGTAGAATCGGGCTTCGAAAAGCGGCTGCAAGCCGTGGCGCCGCAGCCGCCTTTTGCCGACACGGTCGATTGCGGCGACCGGGCTGATCTTCCCGACGTCTTTTTCGTGCTCAGCGAAAGCCAGTCCGATCCCGGCTATTTTCCGCAGGTCGGCAACGGCGCGGGATTCCTGCAGAGATTCGCACCGGGGGCCGGCACGCCGCACCAGATGCAGGTCGAGACGTTTGGCGGCGGCACCTGGATCACCAATCTGTCGCTGATGACCGGCCTGTCGGCCACCGATTTCGGCTGGCGAAGCCCCTATCTGACCATCACCCTGCAGGACAAGGTCGCCGGAGCCTTGCCGGAGGTGCTGGCGCGCTGCGGATATCGGACTGTCGTGATGACGCCGATGGACTTTTCGTTCGTCAATGAAGGGCCGTTCCTGAAATCGATCGGTTTCGAGACCGTGCTCGACATCAAGGACATCGCCGCGCCCTTCTATCACCTGCGCGACAACTTTTATTACCAGGCGGCCGAGGCATTCATCGCCAGGCACCATAGGGAAGACGGCCGGCCGCTGTTCCTCGAAATCCAGACCATGTTTCCGCACTCACCCTATGAGGGGCGGATGGAGCCCGGGCTGAAGGTCGAGGGCGAGCCTTTCTCGGGCGATTTCCAAGCCAATGAGTATCTGCGCCGGATGGCGGTAGCGCGCGGCGATTTCCAGGATTTCCTCGACAAGAGGCAAGCGGATGCCGGTGAACGCGGCGCCGTGGTGCTCGAATTCGGCGATCACCAGTCGTCGGCGACCAAGCCGTTCGTCGAGGCGATCGCCGGGGACGACGCCTTGGCGACCCCTGGCTCGCTTGCCTATCGCACTTTCTACACGCTCACCACCTTCAACCATCCTTTGCGCCATCCGATGCCTGACCTGGCCCCGCTCGACATCGGCTTCCTCAGCGCAAGCCTGCTCGACGCCGCCGGCCTGCCGATGTCGCCTGTCATGGCCGATCTCGTGCGCCTGCGCGACCATTGCGGCGGCAGGTTCCATGGTTGTCAGGATCGTGCGGAGGTCGATGCGCATCTGCGCCGGCGCGTCGATACAGGCCTGCTGCATCTGTTCCCGGAAGCGGTGCCGCTGCATGGGCTGGCGCCGCTCCAATCGGTGGATGCCCGTTAAATCAGTCTATCGTATCCGGCCCCAGCGTCGCCACGGTCTTCAGCGCACCGTCCAGCATGTCGCCCTTCTCGTCCTTCAGCGCGATCTCGCGCAGGCGGCGGATCCAGTCGGCGGCGTCGGTGCGGCCCTTGACCATGTCGAGCGCGGACAGCACCCGGTCGAATTTCGACTGCGCCCGGACATGGGTGTCGCTGTAGCCCTTGATCAGCCGGCGGCAGTTGAGGATTTCGACGGCCAGTGCGTAATCCTGGGGCACATGGTCGAGCGCCAGCGCGTACCAGCCATCGAGATGAGCGACCTCGACCTTGTGGCGCAGCAGGCTGCGGCGCCAGCGACGCAGGCCGCCGATGAACCACAGAGCGGCAAAGCCGGCAAAACTGTCGGTGCGGATGCGGCGGCCATGATTGATGCGACGATCGAGAAAGGCGGCGAGCTTCGGCCGGTTTTCGATGTAGCTGCCCAGACCCGCCGGCAGCGTGCCGCAGAACTCCTCGATGCGCGGATGGAAATATTCGGTCACCTGCAGGATCGAGCCATCCTTGACGCCGACCTCGCGGCGCACGCGTTTGTCGCGCGTCGAACGTGTCTTGAGATCGGCGACGCGGATCATGTCGTCGTAGCACAGCGCGTTGGCCAGATGCTTGGCGGCAGCGATGGACAAGCCGTAGCCCTGAATCGGCCCGTCCAGCGCGACGGCCTTGTCCAACCGGTCGAGATAGTCGCGCCCATAGGCGATGTCCTGATAGTCGACGACCTTTCTCAAGCCTCGAAGCGCCATATCGCGCACGGCCACCGGCAACAGATCGATGCGGGCAGCCAAGGCCTGCCAGCCTTGCAGCAGGTTTCGCGGGCCACTCACCTGTCCGGCGCCCAGGGCAGATTCGACGATCGCTGGCTCGGCCGGCCTAGGCGCCGGTGCTGCCGTGCCGCGCGCACGATCAAACGCGGCACCGAAGGCAGCAAGGCTGGCCTTGACGCCCCGACCACCCGCGCCGATCGCCTGCTCGTAGCTTTCGCGCGTGAACGGCAGCGCGTCCGACCCCGCCAGCGCGCCAAGCAGGCTGGCCGAGATCATCGAGCCATTGTCGGCGGCGATCTTCTCCATGTCGAAGGCGATGAAGCGCTTCGATGCGGCCTCCGCCGTTGCATGCACCTTGGACGACGAGGCGCGGCCGTCGCCCGGCTCGATCTTTTCCGACACGGCGGCGATGCGGTGCGAGGAGGCGATCAGCGTGGTGCGCTCGGGCGTGACGAAGCCGCGAATGATGGCGCGGCCGGCTTCCATCAACTCCGCCGCGATCAGTATGTCGACGTCGCCTTGCGAGGGCGACAGCGCAAAGACCGGCAGCCGGCCGGTGTCGCGGGCCATCTCGACATAGTAGATGGTGGCGCCGGTACGCTGGGCGACGCCGGCGACCGAGGTCGACTGCGCGACATAGCCGTTGCGCTCGGCGACATCGGTAATCCAATCGGCGAGCACGCCGCCGCCCTGGCCGCCGACCGCCAGCACGGCGAGCTTGATGACACGCTCACCATCCTGAGCGCTGGCGTGGGCGCGAAGTGGGGGGACGGCGTCAAGCATCGGCGAAAGTCAGGCGCCGGCTTTCGCGGCGACGCTGCAACAGGCTGATGGTGGCGCGGCGCGCCGCTTCCAGGAAGCGATCCCAGCGGCTTGGATTGTGGACGACGTCGGCGCGATAGAAGGACGGGCAGAGCACCGCCGCATCGGCGACCTCGCCGCAATTGCCGCAACCGACGCAACTCTGGTCGATATGCGCGACCGGATCGTCGCGCAAAAGATCGTCGAGCGACTTGACCGACAGCGATGGGCAGCCGGACAGCCGCATGCAGGCATGGTCACCGGTACAGATGTCCTCATCCACGCCGAACTTCGGTTTCACGACACGGGTCCCGCCCTTGATCGCCTTGTCGACCAGCGGCTTTTCGCGGCGCTGGCGGTTGAGCATGCATTCGGACGAGGCGACGATGACTTTCGGCCCCTTCTCCTCCGTCGTCAGCGCCTCGCGTAGCGTGTCCTGCATCTTGGTCACGTCATAGGTGCGGTCGACATGGCGCAGCCATTTGACGCCCATGCCTTTGACCGCCTCGGTGATCGGATGCTTCGTCGACTTGGTCTTGTTGCCGGCGCGGGATGAGAGGATGTCCTGGCCGCCGGTGGCGGCCGAGTAAAAATTATCGACGATGACGATGACGCCGTCGTTCTTGTTGAACACCGCGTTGCCAATTGAGGAGGTCAGGCCGTTGTGCCAGAAGCCGCCGTCGCCGACGAAGGAGATGGACCGCCGCTTGGCATCAGGCGAATTGAAGGCCGAGGCGGAGGCCGGGCCCAGCCCGTAGCCCATGGTGGTGGCGCCGAGCTCGAAAGGCGGCATGATCGAGAACAGATGGCAGCCGATGTCGGAGGCGATGTGATGCTTGCCGAGCTCCTGCTCGACCAGTTTTGTCGCGGCAAAGATCGGCCGTTCCGGGCAGCCGATGCAGAAGCCCGGCGGACGGCCCGGCACGACATTGATGAGGTCGGCTGCATCAACGCCGTCGCCGACCTTGTTGGGCGCGCGCACCTCGCCCGGCAGCAGATGCGGCGCCTCGGCGCGCAGGAAGGCGCCGATGCCGTCGAGCATGACCTGGCCGGTATATTCGCCGGCCATCGGCAGATGCTCCTTGCCAACCAGCCTGGTGCCTCGACCGGCCTTGTGCAGCATCGAAGCAAAGGCCTGTTCGATGTAGTTGGGCTGGCCTTCCTCGACGACCAGCACCGACTGCTTGCCCTCGCAGAACGACAGGAACTCGTCGTCGATCAAGGGATAGACGGCATTGAGCACATAGAGCGGCACGTCGGTGTCGCCATAGGTGTCGGCAAGGCCGAGCCGCTGCAGCGCGCGGATGACCGAATTGTACATGCCGCCCTGCATGACGATGCCGACCGAGCCATGGTCCGAGCCGAAGAACTCGTTGATCTTGTTCTTGGCGATGAAGTCGACCGCCGCCGGCCAGCGTTTCTGCACCTTCTCCTTCTCATGCAGGAAGGAGGCGGGCGGCAGCACGATGCGGCCGGTGTCGCGGCGCGGCGCGTCGAGGGCATCGGCGACCGTCATCGGCGGCCGCTTGTTGTCCTTGGCGATGAAATGGCCATGCACGTGGCAGCAGCGGATGCGCACCTGCAGCATGACCGGCGTGTTGGAAATCTCCGACAGCTCGAAACCATCCTCCACCGCCTTGACGATCGATGGCAGATTGGGTCGCGGGTCGAGCAGCCACACCTGGCTTTTCATGGCGAAGGCATGGCTGCGCTCCTGCATGATCGAGGAGCCCTCGCCATAGTCTTCGCCGACGATGATCAGCGCGCCGCCGGTGACGCCGCCGGAGGCGAGATTGGCCAGCGCGTCGGAGGCAACATTGGTGCCGACGGTCGACTTGAAGGTCGCCGCACCGCGAATGGGATAATGCACTGACGCCGCCAGCATGGCGGTGGCAGTGGCTTCCGAGGCGCTGGCTTCGAAATGCACGCCGAGCTCGCCCAGAATGTCCTGCGCGTCGGCCAGCACGTCCATCAGGTGACTGATCGGCGCGCCCTGATAGCCGCCGACATAGCCGACGCCGCATTGCAGCAGCGCCTTGGTGATGGCGAGAATGCCTTCGCCGGCAAACTCCTCGCCGGCACCGAGCCTGAGTTTTTCGACTTCCCTGGCAAAAGACCGTTCGGCCATTCTTTTTCTCCCTTCCGTTACCGCCAGCGCTGGCGGCGCGTAGGTCTAGATGTCGTGCTTGCGAATGTTCTTCAGCATCTTCAAAAGCGTGGCGATGAGCGCGGAATATTCGGCATCGTCGATGTCGTCGAACATCGCTTCGAACGCGTCGTGCATGGCCGGCCAGGCGCGGGTGAACTCGGCGCGGCCCTCGTCGGTCAGGAACACATGGCGGATTCGGCTGTCGGTGACACCCTGCTCGCGTCGCACCAGACCCTGGCCCTCCAGCGTATCGAGGGTCCGGCTCAAGGTCGATTGCTCGATGACCGTATAGACCGAGAGGTCGTTGACGGTGATACCGTCGGTGACCGACAGCACGGCGAGCGTGCGGACCTGCGGGATGGTCAGGCCCTGCTTGCGGAAATCGTCGCGCAAGGTGGCGTTGTAGCGGCCCATGATGCGGTTCATCAGATAGGGCGCGAATTGCTGCAGCCCGATCTGCCCCAGGGTCGAAATGCGCTGGCGCTTTTCCGCGACCTTCTCTTCCATCACAGCCTCCCCGCCAGGAGAAAGCCGGAACCGCCGCCGAGACCCGCACCCGGGTGGGTCGAGGCGCCGATATGGTAGAGACCCTTGATGCCGGTCTGATGGTTGCGGCTGGTCTTGAACGGCCGCCACAGGAAAGACTGGTCGATGGTCGAGGAACCGCCATAGGGGTCACCGCCGACCAGGTTGATGTTCATCGCCTCCAGATCGGCCGGCGAATAGGCGCGGCGCGCGATGACGCTGTCCTTGAAGCCTTCGATATGGCTGGCGAGGATCGCCTCAATGCGGTCGGCATAGGCTTCGCGCAGCACATCGGTCCATTGCCCGTCTGCCGGCGCCTGCAGCTTGCCGGCCGCGTCGCCCTTGATGTGGCGAGGCGCCTCTGGCAGTTGCAGCCACAGGATCGCCTTGCCCTCCGGGCAGCGCGACGGGTCGAGCGCGTGCGGCTGGCCGACGCAGATGGTCGGCACCTCCGGCAGCATGCCGCGCGCCGCCTCGTTGCAAGCTTTCGAGACGCCATCCAGGCCGGGCGTGAGGTGCAGCAACGCCACCTTATCCAAGCCTTCGCCCGGCCATGCGGGCGGTTTGTCCAAGGCGTAGTGGATCTGGAAATTGCCTTTGCCGTAGCGGTACTTTTGCGTCGCCTCGACATCGGCTTTGGGTGCATCCGTGCCAAGCAGCCTGCCATAGAGCTGCGTTGGCGTAACCGAGCAGATGACGCTCTTGTCGGCATTGATTGTCTCGCCCGAGGCCAGCCGCACGGCGGTTGCCCGGCCATTGTTTTGAACGATCGAAGCGACATCGGCGCCGGTGCGGATATCGCCGCCGCGTTCCCGAATCAAAGCCTCGAAGGCCGCCAGCAGGTTTTTTGCCCCACCCTTGACGATCGGTGCTCCGGCCGCCTCAAGTGCGAAGGCGATCACCTTGGCGATCTGGCCGGAGAAGGCGTCCTCGGGTCCAAGCCCGGCATGCAGTACCCAGGGTGCCCACAGCGCGCGGATGGTTTCGGACCGGTAGGTGTTTTCGAGCCAGCCGCGCGCCGGCACCAGAGCTTCGCCGAGGAAGGCGGCAAGGCCGCGCGGGCCACGCCGCCAGCCATCACCGGCAAGCAGCTTCGCTGTCGGGTAGGACCACAGGCTGCCGCCGAGCAAGCCGAACAGCAGGCCGGCATTGCGTTCGATGCCGCCGACATCATCCGCGTGCCGGTCACCGTCGCCTGCCGCGATTGCGTTGAGGGCGGCGATGTTGGCGGCACGGTCGGTGCTGAGCACGGCATGGCTGCCATCCGGCCGCAGCACGCCCGTCGGCGTGCCCGTGTGGCAGAACTCCAGCCCGTGGCGCGCGAGATCGGCGCCCAGTGCCGCAAAGGCCGGCGAGGTGATGAACAGCACGAAGGTCGTCGCCATCACATCATGGATGAAGCCGGGTGCGGTGATCTCCTCGGTGCGCAAGCAACCGCCAATGCGGTCGTTGCGCTCCAGGACGAGCACACGCGCCCCTTTGCCGCCGAGCATCGCCGCGCAGACCAGCGCGTTGATGCCGCTGCCGACGATGATGTGATCGGGGGCGGTCATTGGCGGTTGCTCTTTGCTTGCGGGCAGTGGAGTTCAATCGCGTGGAATTGCGCTCTACGGCGCCCCCCTCTGGCCTGCCGGCCATCTCCCCCTCTTGGGGGGAGATTGGCAGCTTCGGCGCCCCACTCAATCCTGCAACGTCGCAGATTGGCGAAAACCATTGTGAAGGCCAATCTCCCCCCTTGAGGGGGAGATGTCCGGCAGGACAGAGGGGGGC
>NZ_RZRW01000900.1:0-1632 GCF_003998745.1 Mesorhizobium sp. M7A.F.Ca.US.014.04.1.1
CGCCTACCTGTCGGTGTCGTAGCCTTCCTTTCCGGCAAGTGAGAATTTCTGGAACCTCATGGACGCCGCGCGCAGCGATAATCGGTGCGCGGCGCAAGGCGGGCTTCCGCCCGACCAATTTGCGAACTGCGTCCCGATTCAGACAAGGGAAAAGCCGTGAAACTCTATTATAGCCCGCTCGCCTGCAGCCTGGCCGACCACATCGCGCTGGAGGAGGCCGGTGCCGCCTTCGAGCGCGAAACGGTCAATCTCAAAACCAAACGAACGGGCTCGGGCGATGATTTCACCACGGTCACGCGCAAGGGGTATGTGCCAGCCCTCGTGCTGGATAACGGGGAAGTTCTGACAGAGAATATCGCCGTCCTCGATTGGATTGCGGCGCAATACCCGGCACTGGGCGTGGAAGGGCCACTGGGCCGTACCCGCGTTCTCGAAGCGCTGACCTATGTCTCAACTGAAATACACCGAAGCTTCAAACCCATGTGGCACCATGGCAGCGATGCTGAAAAGGCCAAGGCGCGCAGCACGATTACGTCGCAACTTGATCTCTTCGCGAACGGTCTCAAGACTGATTATCTGTTCGGCGAGGAACCCAGCGTCGCGGACTTCTACCTTTTCGTGATGCTGCTTTGGGCAGCCCGCTTCCAAGTCCCTGTTCCGGCTCCTTTGGAAGCGCTGCGCGCCCGAATTGCGGCCCGTCCGGCCGTTCGCGTCGCAATGACTCGTGAGGGCCTTGTCTAAGTGCGAGACCGGCCGCGTGTCGTGTCACCCTTGAGCCACGACACATTACGAAGGAGTTTGTCCATGCTTCCGTTGCTGCAGATACTCCACCTGATCGCTGCCAAGCGCGGCGACGGGTTACGCCCCGAATTTCTAAGGATGCAAAGCGAGGCGGCACAAAGCGTGACCTTCCCGCGTGTTCAAACGCAACTTTCTACACTGCCCGGCAATCGCGTCATTCCAGCTCAATGTATTTCTGAATTTCAGTCGGTGGAGCCACCGACGCCTCGACTGTCCAAAGAGGCTGCCAAGGCATGCAGGCCGGGAACGCCAAGCTGATGAATGAAGGTGATGCCAGTGCTGTGTCAAAAACAGGTGGCATCCGATGGTGCCGCGAACGAGGTTGCAAGAATGGAAAATACAAGACCGCCGGGAGAAATTGATCGCTATCGCAGGGCCTTTGTCGGCGTTGCCGCAATGGGTCTGGTTGCTACCCAGTTCACGACAGTTCGCACTGCTAAAGCACAATGCGTTTCAGAGCTGGGCGGAGCAACGACAGAACGATCGACGGCTGCCTCGTTCGCTGCGCTCAGGCAAATCGACGCCGTCTTGCTGAACGTTGGCTACGCTGAAGCTGGTCCATCCAACGGTCCCGTCGTTATCCTCCTTCACGGCTGGCCTTACGACATCCACAGCTTTGTCGATGTCGCTCCCTTGTTGGCGATGGCGGGCTATCGCGTGATCGTTCCGTACTCGCGCGGTCATGGCACGACGCTCTTTCTCTCCAGTCAGACGGTCCGCAACGGCCAGCAGTCCGTGCTGGCTGTCGATGTCATCAAATTGATGGATGCGCTGAAGATCGGCGACGCGATCGTCGCCGGGTATGACTGGGGCGCACGCACAGCCTGCATC
>NZ_RZRW01000901.1:0-1618 GCF_003998745.1 Mesorhizobium sp. M7A.F.Ca.US.014.04.1.1
CGCCCCCCGCCACAACCCCGACCCGCCACGAAAGCTGGAGCCGGTTCGCGGCGACAAGGCGCCTGATGCCATCGGCGCCATCGCGCACCAGCATCCGGCCGCGCGGCCCGACCGACCAGCTTTCGTCGAACTTGCTCTCCTGATCGACCGTAATCGACATGGTGATCTTGCGGCTGGCCGAAACAGCGTCGTTCAGTTGCAGCCATTCAGTCCAATGCGGCTCGCCGTTTGCCCGGCAGGCAATCGTCAGGATCGGGCTGTAGCTCAAGGCACCGCCGCCGGTGATCAGCTTGTTGGTGGCGTAGAGCGAGGCCGTCACGAGGCCGTCTTCACTCGTGCCGAAGCGCCAGTTGTCAGGCACCGTGCCGGCCTGGGCAATGCCGCAGACCGAGATAAGGATCAGCGCGATTGCCGAAGCGTGTCCCAATTCGACGAACAGTCTCAACACGCCCTCCAACAACCAAGCGGCTTGCAATAGAAGCGCAGATAATGATCAAAGCTTGGTCGCCACAGGCCGTCGCTCGCGAAGCATGGCGGCTGTTGCAGTTTGGCAACGAAAAAGGCCGCCTCGAGGGCGGCCTTCCTGTTTCAGCGGAGCGCTGGTGTTATTCGGCGGCCTTCTTCTTCGGCGCGGCCTTCTTCTTGGGCTCTTCCGCGTCGTCGGCCGTCTTGGCGTCGGCCTTCTTGGCGGCGGCTTTCTTCGCCGGCTTCGCCTTGACGGCGGTCTCGTCCTCTTCGTCGTCGGCCATCAGCTCTTCCTTGCTGACCTTGACGTCGGTGACCGAAATCTGACCGAGCAGATGGTCGACCACCTTTTCCTCGAACATCGGCGCCCGCAGCGTGTTCAACGCTTCCGGGTTGTTGCGGTAGAACTCGAAGACTTCCTGCTGCTGGTTTCCTGGATAGCGCCGCACCTGCTCGAACAGGCCGCGCTGCAGCTCTTCGTCCGATACGGTCACGCCGGCCTTCTCGCCGATTTCAGCCAGCACCAGCCCGAGGCGCACGCGGCGCTCGGCAAGCCGCAGATACTCGGCGCGCGCCTCTTCTTCCGTCGTCTCTTCGTCGGCGAAGGTGCGTCCGGCTGCTTCCAGATCACGATTGACCTGCGCCCAGATGTTGTTGAACTCGGCGTCGACGAGCTTCGACGGCGCCTCGAACGAATAAGCCGCGTCGAGCTGGTCGAGCAGCTGGCGCTTGACCTTCTGGCGCGTCATGGCGCCGAACTGGTTCTCGATCTGGCCGCGCACGACGTCGCGCAGGCGCTCCAGCGACTCCAGGCCGAGGTTCTTGGCGGTCTCGTCGTTGATTTCCAGCGCGCCGGGCTGGGACACTTCCTTGACCGTGACATCGAAGGTCGCTTCCTTGCCGGCCAGATGCGCCGCCTGGTAGTTTTCCGGGAAAGTCACGGTGACCTGCTTTTCGTCGCCGGCCTTGGCGCCGACAAGCTGATCCTCGAAGCCGGGGATGAATTCCTTCGAGCCTAGCACCAGCGGCTGATCGGTGCCGGCGCCGCCATTGAAGGCCTCGCCGTCGATCTTGCCGACATAGTCGATGGCGACACGGTCGCCATTGGCGGCCTTGCCGGTCTTCGGCTCGTAGCTGCGCGCCGATTCGGCAA
>NZ_RZRW01000902.1:0-1612 GCF_003998745.1 Mesorhizobium sp. M7A.F.Ca.US.014.04.1.1
GGAAAAATGACGGGCGTCTTGATCCGCAAGATCGTCGATTTCGTCGAGGACACGCTTGTCGAAGGGGGTCGCGCCGCGCCTGTTCCGCTTCGCATGGCCGCCTGCGCGGCGGTAATCCGTAATCCCTGGGCGGGATCGGCATTCGTCGAGGATCTTCAGCCGCACATTATGGAGCACGCCACGGCTCTCACGGACGCCCTCGTGCCTCGCCTAGTGGCGATCATGGGCGGTCCAGACCGGATAGAAGCGTTTGGAAAGTGCGCGGTGACCGGAACGGACGGTGAAGTCGAACATGCCGCCGGCCTGATCCACACGCTGCATTTCGGCAATGTCTTCCGCATCGCCGCCGGTGGAGATTCCTTTCTCCCCTTCACCAACAAACGTGCCGGCGCCGGCACCTCACTCACCGTTCCTTTGACCCACAAGGATGCCGAGAGGAAGGGTAGCCGCGCTCATTTTCTAACCGTGGAATTTACGATTCCAGACGCGCCTGCCCATGACGAGATCGTCATCGCGTTAGGCGCCGCGAACGGTGGGCGACCGCACCATCGCATTGGTGATCGGTTCAACGACATGCGGATCATGGGAGTCGATCAGGCCGGCCGGCCGCTGCCAGCCGAGAGCAGATAACGTGCAAGCCTCGGGTTCTCGTCCCGAGGCTAATAACGGCAATGCCGATAATATTGGGAACTGAACCTACGGAGGACTTGTCATGGATAGAAGGCAATTTATGGCCGCCGTCAGCGGCTTCGCAATCGTGGCCTCTTTGCCGACGGTAGCGCTGGCTCAAGATGCCCAGCCGGTCACCGGCGGCACGCTCAACGTCGGCTTCATCAGCGACGTTCGCACGCTTGACCCCCTTCAGTCGTCGCAATGGACCGAGCGCCAGATCCTTTTCCTGATATTCGATACGCTTCTCGAAACCGAGGCCGACTTCTCCCTGAAGCCCGCCTTGGCGAAAAGCTGGGAGTTTTCGGACGACGGCAAGCGCGTGATCCTGAAGCTGCAGGAAGGCGTGCAGTTCCATGACGGCACGCCATTTAACGCCGAGGCGGTGAAATGGAACCTAGACTCGCGTCTCGATCCGAAAGGCAACTCATCGCAGCTCAAGTTGCTGGAAGGCGTCAAGAATGTCGAAGTGCTGGACGAATTCACTGTCGCCATCGACATGAAGGAACCCTATCCGCCCCTGCTGGCGCTGTTTGCCGACCGCGCTGGGCTCATGGCGTCACCGGCGGCGGCCAAGAAGAACGGCAGCGACGTCGGTTCCAACCCTGTCGGGACCGGTCCGTTCGTTTTCGGCGAATGGGTCCGCGGGTCGCGCATCGCGCTCACCAAGAACGCCAGCTATTGGCAGAAGGGAATGCCCTATCTCGACGGTATTATTTTCCATGACATTCCCACGAACGTCGTCGGCATTCAGCGCATGGCCATCGGCGAACTGGATTTCATCAGCCAGCTTGATCCGCTTGATACGCGCCTTTCCAAGGCCAGCCCGGATATCGAGCTTGTGCCATCGAAGGGTGGCGTCTGGTATTCCTACCAGTGGCGGTGGGACGCCGAGCCATACAACAAGCCGGAACTACGCCAGGCCATAGCGCACGGCCTCAAC
>NZ_RZRW01000903.1:0-1611 GCF_003998745.1 Mesorhizobium sp. M7A.F.Ca.US.014.04.1.1
GGGGTCGGCCGCCAACAGCGCCGTCTGTTATGTCCTGGGCATCACGTCGATCGATCCCGACCGCAACGATCTTCTGTTCGAACGCTTCGTCTCGGAAGAGCGCCGCGAGCCACCCGACATCGATGTCGACTTCGAACATGATCGGCGAGAAATCGTCATGCAGTGGGTGTTCGACACCTACGGCCGTGAACACGCGGCTTTGTGCTCTACCGTCATTCGCTATCGCTCCAAAGGCGCCCTGCGCGATGTCGGAAAGGCGCTCGGGCTGCCTGAAGACCTGATCAAGATGCTGTCGTCGCAGGTGTGGGGCTGGTCGGACGAAGGCGTCCAACCCAAGCACGCCGAGGAGCTGAACCTCAATCTCGGCGATCGCCGGCTGCGTCTGGCGCTTGATCTGGCCAGGCAGTTGATCGGCGCGCCGCGGCATTTGTCGCAACATCCCGGTGGTTTCGTCCTGACCCGCGATCGGCTGGACGATCTGGTGCCGATCGAGCCAGCCGCGATGAAGGATCGTCAGGTCATCGAATGGGACAAGGACGACATCGATGCGCTGAAGTTCATGAAGGTCGACGTGTTGGCGCTCGGCATGCTGTCCTGCATGAAGCGTGGCTTCGATCTCCTGTCGCAACACAAGGGCATCACGCTCGATCTCGCAACGATCCCGGCAGAGGATCCGCGCACCTACGCCATGATCCGCAAGGCCGATACGCTGGGCACCTTCCAGATCGAATCCCGCGCCCAAATGTCGATGCTGCCGCGCATCAAGCCGCGGACCTTTTATGACCTGGTGATCGAGGTAGCGATCGTGCGGCCAGGGCCGATCCAGGGCGACATGGTGCATCCCTATCTGCGCCGGCGTGAAGGCAAGGAAGAGGTGGTCTATCCCAAGCCTGAGCTCGAAAAGGTGCTCGGAAAAACGCTGGGCGTGCCGCTGTTCCAGGAACAGGCAATGCGGGTGGCGATCGAATGCGCCGGCTTCACGCCAGGCGAGGCCGATCAGCTGCGCCGCGCCATGGCGACCTTCAAACACACTGGTGGCGTCTCCAGCTTCGGCGCCAAGCTGATCGGCGGCATGGTGAAAAACGGCTATGAGCGCGAGTTCGCCGAAAAGACCTTCAAGCAGCTGGAAGGCTTCGGCAGCTACGGCTTTCCCGAAAGCCATGCCGCGAGCTTCGCGCTGATCGCCTACGCCTCCTCTTGGATGAAATGCCATCACCCCGATGTCTTCTGCGCCGCTCTCCTCAATGCTCAGCCGATGGGCTTCTACGCGCCGGCGCAGATCGTTCGCGATGCCCGCGACCATGGCGTCGAGGTGCGTCCAGTCTGCGTCAACGCTTCACGCTGGGACTGTACGCTGGAGCCCACTGAGCACGAAGAAGATCGGTTTGCCGTTCGCCTCGGCATGCGGATGGTCCGCAGCCTGGCCAATGCCGATGCGGCGACCATTGTCACCACACGAGCCGATCAACCGTTTGTGTCCGTAGACGACCTCTGGCATCGAGCCGGTGTTCCCGCCGCCTCGCTGGTTGAACTCGCCCAGGCCGACGCGTTTCAGCCTTCATTGTCGTTGGCGAGGCGGGAGGCGCTGTGGGGGATCCAAGCCCTTCTCGA
>NZ_RZRW01000904.1:0-1610 GCF_003998745.1 Mesorhizobium sp. M7A.F.Ca.US.014.04.1.1
GTGATTCACGTAGGCGTAGACACCTGGCTGCAGGAACGTATACAGCGCCGAGCCCGCCGAGCCGCCACGGATGAACCAGGTTTCCAGGTCCTTGGCCGGCGGGTTGGCGAATTTGCCCTGTTCCCAGACATAGTCGCCGTGACCGCCTATCAGATGCGGCCGGGTATCGCGGTTGGCCTGTGAATGGACGATCAACACGGTCTCGCCGACTTTCGCCTTCATGGCGTTGTCGCCGGTCAGGGAACCTACCTTGCCGTTGAACAAGACATGCGTCGGGATCAGCCCGCGCATGACCTTGACGATGTCATCGTAACCGTCGCCGGCAGATTCGTAGCTCTTGAAATTGCCCTTCTCGTCGCGCGGAATATAGAAGTCGTTCTCGCCGATGTAGAAGATCTTGTCGTATCTGGCCGGCTCGCCCTTGTCGTTCCTGAGCCCATCGCGCGGCAACACCATGATTGCGCCGCTCATGCCGGAGACGACATGCCAAGGGATCATCGCGCCACCAGGTGCGCAGTGGTAGACGAACGTTCCCGTCCGCGTCGCCTTGAAGCGCAAGGTCACCTGTTCGCCGGGATTGATCAGCGTGAGACCGCCACCACCCAGAGCGCCCGTCGCGGCGTGGAAGTCGATGTTGTGGGCGAGTGAGTTGGTGTCGGGATTGATGAGCGTCAGCTCGAGATAGTCGTCCTGATGAACGACCATCAGCGGGCCGGGGATCGAGCCGTTGTAGGTCATCGCATTGAGCGTCGTGCCGTCGGCGTCGATGACAAGAGGCTTTTCCTCGATCGTGATGGTGAACTCGACGATCTTGGGTCCACCCTTGGCGACCTGATCGTGCGGATGGACGAACGGCGGTGCCACGAGCTTGATCTTTTCGCGGGCGAGCCCTCGAATGTCCGCCTTTGTCACAGGTGCCGAAAATGCAGGTAGTGCTGCCACGGCGGCAGCGCCGATCGCTGCCCCGAACAGAGCTTCACGTCGCGTGATCATGTCAGTCTCCTATCTCTCAACCGTTGCGGATGAGCAGAACCTAGCTGACCTGACGCAGCGTTTCTTTGCGCTGGCGCAAATTGGTGGAGTTCATTTTGGAGACCTAAGATTCTCGGACACCGATCTGGCGCGTCATAGTCAAGGTGGAGACGGTCGTGGTCCGGTTATTTTGCCAGCACTTCGCTATCTGCCGATCTTGTCTTCCCGATCGATAAGGATCCGCTCGGCGGCGCCGTCGAGATCTTCGTACTGGCCACTCTTCAAAGCCCACAGGAACCCCCCCAGGCCAAGCGCGCCAAGAAAGAGGGCCACAGGTATGAGGTAGGCAAGGGTTGTCATGAGGATTGGGCCAATTTGGTGATATCGGAACGCCTGTCGCGCCGAACATTTTTCACCGGCGAACTTGGCCTGGAACTCTGCAGACGCAGCGCATTTCCGATCACGAGCAGCGATGAAGCGGACATGGCGATCGCTGCGATAAGAGGCGTGACGTGGCCCAGGATGGCGATCGGCACGGCGACGGCATTGTAGACGATCGCAATCGCGATGTTCTGGCGGATCAGGTGTCCCGCCTTGCGCGAGACATCCAGCGCGAGAGGCACAGCCAGAAGGCTTTC
>NZ_RZRW01000905.1:0-1609 GCF_003998745.1 Mesorhizobium sp. M7A.F.Ca.US.014.04.1.1
GTTCGTGCTTGCGGCGCGCCAGGATGGCCGTGTGTACCGGCTGATGCAGGGTCGGAGCACCTTCGACGATGAACGATGGGCGTTCGAGGGCGAACCTGCGCGCATCGTCACTTCGCATATAGCAGGTCCCGCCCGCGCGCCGTAGCATCATCTCCGCCAAGGTTTCTGATCCCATGGAAAGGCGACAGATCGCCAACTCGCCAAGCAATTCGGCATGGGCCTTCTCCAGCAGGACCGTATAGCCAGGACGAATATAGGTTTCAGGATCGACCTCGGAGAGGGTTCTGGCTACCGTGGAAACCATCACATATTCCTCAACCATCAAATGTTCATAGGAGATTTCGGGTAGGTATCGTGGGGCGTAAAGCACAGCGATGTCGAGATTTCCCATGCTTAGGTCGCTGACCATCTGGTTCGAATAATCCGACTCGACATGGATCGACGATTTGGGAAGAGCCTGACACAGCGTCTCCACCCAACCCGGCAAAACCGAGCGGGTCATCCCGTCCTGCGCGGCGACGCGCAAGGTGCCTTCGAAACGATTGAACGCCCGGACATCGTGGCGAGCCTGCGACCATGTGGACAGCAGGGATCTTGCGTAAGCTTCGAACCGGCGTCCTGCGGCGGTCGGTTCCGCCCCAGCGCGTCCGCGCTGGAACAGTTCGGACCCGATTGCGCTCTCGAGGTTCTTGATGCGGGTGCTGATCGTCGACTGGGTCAATCCTAGCCGATCCGCGGTGCGATTGAAGTTTCTCGATTCGATGATGTCCAGAAAGGTCTCGATGTGATCAAGTTGCATGAAATCTCCAATCGAAAAACTCGATCATATTCCACGTATCATAAGCTTGATCAAACAATACTCAAGGCGGAAGCTGTAGCACATCAGCGGCCGGCAGCGCCGCCGGGACGAGATACGGATACGGAGCGGAAGAAGTGTTCATAGTCGACTGCGACTGTCATAATTACTGGTCAAGCGCTACTGTGTTGGAGCCCTATCTCTCCGGCTTGTGGAAAGACATGTTCATCGAGGGCGAGAAAACAGGGCCCGTTGGGGCCTTTCCGCATGGTCATCGGCCCTGGTTCCACCCGCAGGACTTTTCCCGCAAGGACATCCGTCCGAAAACGGAAGCCGACAACTATTTCATCATGAAAGAGAAGCACCTCGACAAATACAAAGTCGACGTGGCGATCCTGCCGGCGATGAGCCTATCGAGGCGTCGACCCTGGCTAACCCTTACTATGCCAGCGCTCTGGTCAGCGCTTACAACGATTATCAGATCGATCAGTGGTTGCCGAAAGACGATCGGTTCATGGGCTCGATCATCATCGCGCCACAGGATCCGAAGCTCGCTGCCGCCGAGATACGCCGTCTTGGCAGCCATCCGCGCATGGTCCAGGTTCTCGCCTCCCAGGGGTCCGTCAAGCCGTATGGCGACCCGTTTTACCATCCGATCTACGAAGCCTGCGCGGAAGTGGGGTTGCCATTCGCCATTCATCTGGGCGGGCATGGCGGCGTGAATTCAACTGCCATTGCTCCTGCTCCGACGACATTCTTCTGGGAAACGCATGCCATTCTGCACATGTCGGCGATGTCGCACTTGGCAAGCAT